>JBBQAW010000016.1:0-28459 GCA_038316815.1 Burkholderiales bacterium | reverse complement strand
GGCTGACCTTCCATTGCGCGGCCACCTTCTCGGCCGTCAGCCCCATGCCGTAGGCGATGCCGACGTTCTCGTCGCGGGCGAAGACCTCCGGGTTGAACGAGGGCTTGTTGCCGCCCATCGGCACCATGCTCATGCTCTCAGCGCCACCGGCGATCATCACGTCGGCCTCGCCGACGCGAATGCGGTCGGCCGCCATCTGCAGCGCTGTCAGGCCACTGGCGCAGAAACGGTTGACGGTGACGCCGCCCACGCTGTGCGGCAGGCCGGCCAGCACCATCGCGGCGCGGGCCATGTTCATGCCCTGTTCGCCTTCCGGAAAGCTGCAGCCGATGATGGCGTCTTCAATGGCTTTCGGGTCCAGGTTCGGCACCTGGGCCAGCGCGCTGCGCACGGCCGCCACCAGCAGATCGTCGGGCCGCGTGTTGCGGAAGTACCCGCGCCCGCTCTTGCCGATGGGGGTGCGCGTGGCCGCGACGATGTAGGCGTCTTGAACTTGCTTCATGGTCAATGCTCCATTTTTCTTACCAAGTGGACGCCGCGGAACCGGCTTCGCCGGGTTGCTGGCGTCGCCCCCTGGAGGGGGAGCGGCAAAGCCGCTGCGGGGGTGGTCAATTTCTCACGGGCTTGCCGGTGGACAGCATGCCCATGATTCGCTCTTGGCTCTTCGGGTGTTCCAGCAGACCGCAGAACGCCTTGCGCTCCAGCGTCATGATGTATTCCTCGTTGACCAGGCTGCCGGCATCGACATCGCCACCGCAAACCGCGTTGGCAATCAGCGCGCTGATGTGGAAGTCGTGCGCGCTGATGAAGCCGCCGTCGCGCATGTTGGCCAGTTGCCCCTTGATGGTGGCCATGGCGCTGCGGCCGGCCACCGGGAACATGGCCTTGGTCGGGGCGCGGTAGCCGCTGTCGAACATGGCTTTGACTTGCGCTGAGGCCACGAACAGGAGTTCGTCCTTGTGCGGAACGACAACGTCGCTCCACAGCAGGTAACCCAGCTTGCGGCTTTCGATGGCGCTGGTGCCCACTTTGGCCATGGCGGCGTTCGTGAAGCCTTCGACGACGAACTTCATGATGTCGACGTTGGCCAGGTTTTGAACACTGCCAGCCGCTGCCATCTCTGCACCACGGCGTGCGATGTAGGCCAGCCCGCCGCCCGCAGGCACCAGTCCCACGCCCACTTCCACCAGGCCGACATAGGTTTCCATCGCAGCCACGCGGCGGGCGGCATAGACCGCCATCACGCAGCCGCCGCCCAGCGCCAGGCCGCGCATCGCAGCGACCACCGGCACGCTGGCATAGCGCATGCGCAGGAAGGCGTCCTGCAGCTTCTTCACTTCGGGCGCGATGCCCTTGGCACCCGCCTTCATGAAGACCGGCATCAGCGCCTCGAGGTTGGCACCCGCCGAGAACACATCGTCGGGCGACCAGATCACCAGGCCCTTGTAGCCGCCTTCAGCAATGTCGATGGCCTTCAGCAGGGCTTCCACCACCAGCGGGCTGATGAGGTGCAGCTTGGCGGTGATGCTGAGGATGGCGACTTCGCCGTCCAGCGTCCAGACGCGGGCTTCGTCGTTCTTGAACAGTTCGGTGCCCGCCTGCAATGCCGCGACAGTGCCAGCACCGAACACGCTTTCACGGAAGTGCTGGCGCTGGTAAACCGGCAAGGTGCTGGGCGCCACGAAGCGGGCATGGGCCGCACTCCATGAACCTTCGGGCTGGTGCACGCCGCTCTTGGCCGCTACCGGGCCGTCGAAGACCCAGGCTGGCAGCGGCGCGCTGCTCAGGGCCTTGCCGGCAGCTATGTCTTCCTTGACCCAGTTCGCCACCTGCAGCCAGCCCGCGGCCTGCCACAGTTCGAACGGGCCCTGCTGCATGCCGAAGCCCCAGCGCATGGCGAAGTCGACGTCGCGTGCGCTGTCGGCGATGTCGGCCAGGTGCACCGCGGCGTAGTGGAAGGCGTCGCGCAGGATGGCCCACAGGAACTGCGCCTGCGGGTTCTTGCTTTCGCGCAGCAGCTTCAGGCGCTCGGCCGCTGGTTTCTTGAGGATGCGCGCGACGATCTCGTCGGTCTTGCCGCCCGCCGTGACGTAGTCCTGCGTTGCCGGGTCCAGGCGCAGGATGCCCTTGCCCACCTTTTTGTAGAAGCCGGCTCCCGTCTTCTGGCCCAGCGCGCCTGCCTTGATCAGGCCTTCCAGCACGGGCGGTGTGGCATAGCTCGCGAAGAACGGGTCATCCGCCAGGTTGTCCTGCAGCGTCTTGATGACGTGCGCCATCGTGTCGAGGCCCACCACGTCGGCGGTGCGGAAGGTGCCGCTGCTGGCGCGGCCCAGCTTCTTGCCGGTGAGGTCGTCGACGACGTCGTAGCTCAGGCCGAAGGTGTCGGCTTCCTTCATCGTGGCGAGCATGCCGGCGATGCCCACGCGGTTGGCAATGAAGTTCGGCGTGTCTTTGGCGCGCACCACGCTCTTGCCCAGGTAGGTGGTGACGAAGCCTTCCAGCTCGTCCAGCACGCGGCTTTCGGTGTTGGGGGTATTGATCAACTCCACCAGCGCCATGTAGCGCGGCGGGTTGAAGAAGTGGATGCCGCAGAAACGCGGCTTGATGCTCTCAGGCAGCGCTTCGCTGAGCTGGGTGATCGACAAACCCGAAGTGTTGCTCGCCACGATGGCGTGGGCGTTCAGCGCCGAGGCGATTTTTTCGTACAGCGCCAGTTTCCAGTCCATGCGCTCGGCAATGGCTTCGATCACCAGGTCGCATTCGCCCAACAGGGCCAAGTGCTCTTCGTAATTGGCGGCCTGAATCAGCACTGCGTCTTCTGGCACGCCCAGCGGGGCGGGCTTGAGCTTTTTCAGCCCTTCAATGGCTTTGGTGACGATGCCGTTCTTCGGGCCCTCTTTCGCGGGCAGGTCGAACAGCATGACCGGCACTTTGCAGTTGACGAGGTGGGCGGCGATCTGCGCACCCATGACGCCGGCGCCGAGCACGGCGACCTTGCGGACTTGGAATCGGTTCATTTGATGCATCTCTCTATAAAACGTGATGCCCGGCGCCGGACCGCCCCGAGGCGGGCGCTCCCCCTTGGGGGGGCAACGCCGCAGGCCTCTCGGGGGTCGTCATTCAACCCGGACCCAGGTCTGGGTGCGGCCCAGCATCGGCATGCCGACGAACCCGCGCACTTCCAGCTTCTTGCCGCCATCGACGGGCTGCAGGCGTACCTTGTAGATCTTGCCTTCGACGGCATCCAGAATGGTGCCGCCGTCCCAGGTGTTGGCTTCCTCGGCCTTTTTCACGCCGCGCAAGACTTCCAGGCCGATCATGGGCTTGTCCTTGCGGTCGTCGGTGCACTTGTCGCAAACGGCATCTTGCTTGGCGTCGGCGGCCAGCAGCTTTTCGACCTTGCCGCTCAGCACGCCGCCGGTTTCGGTAATGCGCAGTTGCGAGCGTTCGGTCTTGGTCTTGTCGTCAATGGTTTTCCACACGCCCACAGGCGTGGCCTGCGCGAAAGCGATGGCCGGGGCAGCGGTGATGATCAGGGCGGCGAGCAGTCGGTTCATGGTCTTGTCTCCTGGGCAGTGGTGGGTGGGGTTCAGAAAAGCGCTTCATCCATCGCCATCAGCGGCGCTGCGCCACTGCGTGCGGTACGAATGAGGCCCGCTGTTTCCGGCAGCAGCTTGGCAAAGTAAAAGCGTGCAGTGTGCAGTTTGGCGATGTAGAACGGGTCGCCGATGTCCTTTTTTTCCAGGGCGATCTTGGCCATGCGGGCCCAGAAGTAGGCAAATACCAGGTGCCCGGCCACGCGCAGGTAATCCACCGCGGCGGCGCCCACTTCGTCGGGGTTCTGAAAGCCCTTCATGCCCAGTTCGGTGGTCAGCTTGGTGACCTTGTCGCCCAGGTCGGCCAGCGGGTTGATGAATTCCTGCATGTCTTCGTTCGTGCCTTCGTCTTCGACGAAGGCCTGCACCAGACGGCCAAACTTCTTCAGCTTGGCGCCGTTGTCGCCCAGCACCTTGCGGCCCAGCAGGTCCAGGCTCTGGATGGTGTTGGTGCCTTCATAAATCATGTTGATGCGCGCGTCGCGCACCAGCTGTTCCATGCCCCATTCGCGAATGTAGCCTTGGCCGCCGAAGACCTGCAGGCAGTGCGATGTCGCCAGCCAGCCGTTGTCGGTGAAGAAGGCCTTGATGATGGGCGTCAGCAGAGCCACCAGGTCGGCGGCTTCCTTGCGCTCGTCTTCATCGTCGGTGCTCAGTTCCTTGTCGATCAAGAGCGCGGTATAGATCGCCAAAGCACGCCCGCCTTCGGCATAAGCCCGGGCCGTCAGCAGCATCTTGCGCACGTCGGGGTGCACGATGATGGGGTCGGCGGCTTTCTCGGGCGCCTTCGGGCCTGAGAGGCTGCGCATCTGGATGCGGTCTTTGGCATAGGCCGCGGCTTTCTGGTAGGCCATTTCGGTCAGGCCCAGGCTCTGGTTCCCCACGCCCAGGCGGGCGGTGTTCATCATCACGAACATCGCCGCCAGCCCCTTGTGCGGCTGGCCCACCAGGGTGCCCACGGCACCGTCCAGCATGATCTGGCAGGTGGCATTGCCGTGGATGCCCATCTTGTGTTCGATGGCGCTGCAGAAAATGGCATTGCGTTCGCCCACGCTGCCGTCAGCCTTGACGTTGAACTTGGGTACGACGAACAAGCTGATGCCCTTGCTGCCAGCAGGTGCATCAGGCAAACGGGCCAGCACCAGGTGAATGATGTTGGGGGCCAGGTCGTGTTCACCGGCACTAATGAATATCTTCTGGCCCGTCAGCTTGTAGGTACCTTCAGCCGCACCCGCAACCGGTTCTGCCTTGGTACGCAGCATGCCCAGATCGGTGCCGCAGTGGGGTTCGGTCAGGCACATGGTGCCAGTCCATTCGCCGCTGGTCAGCTTGTGCAGGTAGGTGGCTTTCTGCTCGGCGGTGCCATGGGCGTGCAGGCATTCATAGGCGCCGTGGCTCAGACCGGGGTACATGGTCCAGGCCTGGTTGGCACTGTTCATCATTTCGTACATGCACTGGTTGACCACCAGCGGCAGGCCCTGGCCGCCGTAGGCCGGGTCGCACGCCAGCGCCGGCCAGCCGGCCTGCACGTATTGCGCGTACGCGTCCTTGTAGCCCTGCGGGGTGCTTACTTCGTGCGTGGACTTGTCCAGCGTGCAGCCTTCGATGTCGCCGCTCAGGTTCAGCGGGGCCAGCACTTCTGAGGCGAACTTGCCACCTTCTTCCAGCACAGCGTTCAGCGTGTCGGCGTCGATGTCGGCATGGCGGGGCAGCAGCTTCAGTTCTTCGGTGACGTTCAGCAATTCATGCATGACGAACTGCATGTCGCGCAGGGGCGGGGTGTAGGTGGCCATGGCTTACTCCGGAAGGCTGGTGGGAACGGAAGATTCGGAAAGTTCGGAACGGGGGCCAGCAGCAGGCTGGTCGGCGCGGTAATTCGCCAGCACGCGGGCAAACCCGGTGCGGGCGCGATCCAGCACGCCAGGGTTGCGCAGGAACCGCGCGTCGTGGTGCAAGGCCAGGATCAGCCCATGGATTTCGAAAAGCATCTGCGCAACGTCGGTGTCCGTTCGCAACTGGCCTTCAGCCACCGCCATGCCGATGGCGCGTTCCAATGCGGCATGCCAGGCGCGAACCATCTCGGCCAGAGCGTCGCGCACCGGGCCGGGCCGGTCGTCGAATTCGACTGCGCCGCTGATATAGATACAGCCGCTGTCCAGTTCAACCGACACGCGCCGCACCCAGCGTTCGAACAGCGCCTGCAGGCGCGGCAGGCCCCGCGGTTCGGCCATGGCAGGGAAGAAGACCTCTTCTTCGAACCGGGCGTGGTATTCCCGCACAACCGAGATTTGCAATTCTTCGCGCGAGCCGAAGTGCGCGAACACGCCGCTCTTGGACATTTGCATCAGTTCAGCCAGCGCGCCGATCGACAGGCCTTCCAGCCCCATGTGCGACGCCAGGCCGAGCGCCGTTTCCAGGATCGCCGCACGCGTCTGCTGCCCTTTGTGCAGCGGGCGCTGCAATGGCCGCAGTGTCTCGGAAGGCACGGCTATGGGCGCGGAACGGGGCGCGGAACGGGGCAGAAAAACGGGTGGCGAGGACGTCACTGGATCAGGCAATAAGCAAAAGCGAACGGTCGTTCTATTTTGCAGATTTCACAACCGCCGGGTTGTGACAAAGGTTGCTTTTTTTAGGGTGTGGCGCTTAGAAAGCCGACGATTGAAGTGCGTTGCCTGAATCAGCTACTCTCTGATCCATGGACGTTCTGCAGCTCGATATTTCGGGCCGCCCACAGGCGTGGATATCGCCACGCGAAGCGGCAGTGCTTTATGCCAGCGACAGCATTGCCTGGACGCTAGGCGACGCCTTTCAAGTCATGCGCGGCGGCATGCAGCGCAGCACGGGTCTGCAAAGCCGCATCGAACTGCACCCCATCATCGCAGTGCGTGGCGCCGTTCCTTCGCGCGCCTGGCGCCAGGCGCCCACCCTGGCCAACCCGAAGCTGTTCGTGCGTGACCGCGGCATCTGCGCCTATTGCGGCGGCCATTTCCACTTCGACGACCTGACGCGCGAACACATCGTGCCGGTGTCGCGCGGCGGCGCCGACAGCTGGATGAACTGCATCTCGGCCTGCCGCGCCTGCAACGGGCAGAAGGGCAGCCGACTGCCCGAAGAGGCGCGCATGAGCCTGTTGTATCTTCCCTACGTCCCCAGCCTGCATGAAGACATGATCCTGCGCGGGCGGCGCATCCTGGCCGACCAGATGGACTTCCTGCTCGCCAGCGTGCCGCGCAGTTCCCGTCTGCACGGCTGATTGAACTTTTCCGGGCCTGGCCCTCACTCAACACCATGAACACACACACACTTCGCACCGCCGCCGCACTGGCCCTGGCCGCCCTGCTGGCCGCCTGCACTACCACCAGCCCTGACGTTGTCAGCCGCAACGACGCGCAGCGCCTGTCCACGGTCATCGACGCCACCGTGCTGTCCACGCGCCCGGTGGTGGTGGACGGGTCACAAAGCGGCATTGGCGGCACTGCCGGGGCGGTTGTGGGCGGCGTGGCCGGCAGTTCCGTGGGCGGACGGCGCGAGGCGGTGGCCGTCGGCGTCATCGGCGCCGTCGCTGGCGCCGTGATCGGCAACGCCATCGAACGCGGCACCACGCGTGAAGAAGCGGTCGAGATCATGCTGCAACTGAAGAACGGCGAACGACGCGCGGTCGTGCAAGCCAAGGGCAACGAGGTCTTCACGCCCGGCGAAGCGGTGATCCTGGTTACCACGGGTGGCAAAGTACGTGTGACGAGGGCGCCGGCCGTCACGCCAAAATCCTGACTGGGGCGCAGACCCGCCTGGGCCAGGCCTCAGCCTCCGGCGCGCTTGACGCGCAGACCTGCCTCAGCCAAAAGCGTGACGATGCGTTCGGCATGGTAGCCCTGCACTTCCAGCACGCCGTCCTTGACCGTGCCGCCGGCACCGCAGGCCGTGCGAAGGCGCTTCCCCCACGCCGCCAAGTCAGCATTGCTGCCGGACATGCCACGCACCAGAGTCACCAGCTTGCCGGCGCGGCCTTGCTTTTCACAGCTGACACGGACGACGCCGTCGCCAGCTGTTGCCGGCCCGGCCCGGTCGGTCTTGCAAGAACACGCCGCCAGTGGCTTGCGGCAAGCAGGGCACATGCGGCCGCTGTCGGTGGAGTAGACCAGGCTCATTTCATTGAGGGTGCGGGTTGGGCTGGGTGCGCAGCCTGAACCTTGGCGCTCGCGTCATGGATCGCCCCGACGACACGACACAAGCGGCAGCCAATAAGTTAGCGTTTACTGCCTGATTAACGCACGTCAAATGGTAGGCCGTGTTGGGCTCGAACCAACGACCAAAGGATTATGAGTCCTCTGCTCTAACCAACTGAGCTAACGGCCCTTACTGACAACTCGGCCCGAAGTGTAGGCGGGCTGAGCGCCGACCCAGTAACGCTGCCTCAATAGCGCTGCTCCAGCTACTTCGCCGACAACGCGTTGCCCACCAGCCGTGAAGTGATGTCAACGATCTGGATCATGCGGTCATACGGCATGCGGGTGGGGCCGATCACGCCCAGGGTGCCGACGATGCGGCCGTCGACTTCGTACGGCGCGGTCACGACCGACAGTTCTTCGAAGGGCACGACCTGGCTTTCGCCGCCGATGTAGATGCGCACGCCCTCGGCCCGGCTGCTGACGTCCAGCAGGCGCATGAGTTCGGTTTTCTGCTCGAAGACGTCGAAGAGCCGACGCAGGCTGCCCATGTCGTTGCCGAATTCCTGCACACCGATAAGGTTGCGTTCGCCAGAGACGACCACTTTGGCCTGGCCGGCCAGCGCTTCGCCGGCCTGCACGGCGGCTTGCATCAATGCCGCAATTTCACCGCGCAGGGCTTCCACTTCATTCTTCAGCCGTTCACGCACTTCTTCCATGGCCAGGCCGGCGTAATGCGCGTTCAGGTAGTTGGTGGCCTCTACCAGTTCGCTTTGCGCGAAGTCGCGCGCGGTGAAGATGACGCGGTTCTGCACGTCGCCATCAGGCGCCACGATGATGACGAGCACGCGCTTTTCACCCAGGCGCAGGAACTCGAGGTGGTGGAAGACGCTGGCCTTGCGCGGCGCCGTCACCACGCCCACATAGCTGGACAGGCTGGATAGCAGCGAAGCCGCCTGCGCAATCACGCGCTGCGGCTGGTCGGGGTGCAGTTGTTCGCGCGCAGCGGCCATTTCGCCGGCGCGCACTTCCAGGTCCAGCGGGCGCGCCGTCAGCATGGTGTCGACGAAGAGCCGGTAGCCACGCGCCGTGGGAATGCGGCCGGCGCTGGTGTGGGGGCTGGCGATCAGGCCCAGTTCTTCGAGGTCGGCCATGACGTTGCGGATGGTGGCTGGCGACAGGTCAAGGCCCGAAGCGCGCGACAGCGTGCGCGAACCCACGGGTGTGCCGTCCACGATGTAGCGTTCCACCAGGGTCTTCAGCAGGGTCTTGGCGCGATCGTCCAGCATGGTTCCGATTGTACGGACGCACCCCCGCCGCGCCTGGGGCCGCGTCTGTGGAACATGCCCGCCTAAACGGGTGCCCTATGGTGTAATGCTTTGCATGCCGTCTGGCTTTCGACACGCTGCCATCGTTGGCAAGTACCAAGCGCGGGGCATTCGCCCGGTGCTGGAAGAGATCGCCCATTTTCTGGTGGCGCGCGGGCTCGAAGTCTCGTTCGAACGCGAGACTGCGCACGCCACGGGCGTGGTCGACTTTGAAGCCCTGACGCCCGCCGAAATGGGCCAGCGCTGCGACCTGGCCCTTGTTGTGGGCGGCGACGGCACCATGCTCGGCATTGCACGCGAATTGGCGCGCCACGGCCTGCCCCTGGTGGGCATCAACCAGGGGCGGTTGGGCTTCATTACCGACCTGCCCATGGGCCAGTACCAGGAAGCGCTGGCGCCCATGCTCGACGGCAACTATGAAGAAGAACGCCGCACCATGCTGGAAGGCGAGGTCTGGCGCGACGGCGAGATCATCTTTCGCGGTCTGTCGTTGAACGACGTGGTCGTCAGCCGCGGCGCCAGTGCCAGCATGGTCGAGCTCAGTGTCGACGTCGGCGACGACTTCGTGGCCAATATCCGCGCCGATGGCCTGATCGTGGCCACGCCCACCGGCAGCACGGCGTATGCGCTGTCGGCCGGCGGGCCCATCCTGCACCCGGGCATCGGCGGCTGGGTGCTGGTGCCGATTGCATCGCACACCCTGAGCAACCGGCCCATCGTGTTGCCTGACACACAGGAAGTGCGCATGGGCATCGTCGCCGGGCGCGACGTGTCGGCCAACTTCGACATGCACAGTGTCACCAGCCTGATTGTTGGCGACCTGGTGCGGGTGCGGCGTTCAGCCTTCCAGGTGCGCTTTCTGCACCCGCGCGGCTGGACCTACTACGCCACGCTGCGGCGCAAACTGCGCTGGTACGAAGGCACCGCATGACGACGCGCCCGCCATGCTGAAGCGCCTGCACCTGCGCGACTTCGTCATCGTCGACGAACTCGACATCGAACTTGGCCCTGGCTTTTCCGTGCTGACGGGCGAAACCGGGGCTGGCAAATCCATCCTGATCGACGCGCTGCAGCTGGCTCTGGGCCAGCGCGCCGATAGCGCCGTGGTGCGCGAAGGCGCGCCGCGCGCCGAGGTCACCGCCGAATTCGACGTGCCCGCGCCCTTGCAGCCTTGGCTTGAAGAGGCTGGCTTCGCGGCTGAAGACGGCCAACTGCTGCTGCGCCGGCTGGTTGACGCGCAGGGCAAGAGTCGCGCCTGGATCAACGGCAGCGCGGCCACCGTGACGCAGCTGCGGGAAGTCGCCGACCACCTGGTCGATATCCACGGCCAGCATGCCTGGCAAAGCCTGACACGACCGGCCGCCGTGCGCGCCCTGCTCGACGCCCAGGCCGGTGTCGATTCACAAGCCTTGACTGGCGCCTGGCAGGCCTGGCGCACGGCGCTGGCCGCGTTGGCAGAAGCCCGCACACAGCGCGACACACTGGAGCGCGAACGTGAACGGCTGGCCTGGCAGCTCTCAGAACTGAACAAGCTGAACCCGGCACAAGGCGAGTGGGAACAGATCAACGCCGAACACCAGCGCCTGGCCCATGGGCAAGCCCTGCTGGACGGCAGCCGCGTCGCGCTGGACGCCATCGCCGAGGGCGACCAACCCGCGGACCAGCTCGTTCACCAGGCCATCGAAGCGCTGGACGCCGTGTCGGAATTCGACCCCGAGTTGCGCGCCGTGGCCGAAGTTCTGCACAGCGCCGCCGCCCAGCTGGAAGACGCTGCCCACAGCCTGCACGCCTACCTGGGCCGTAGCGAACCCGACCCCGAACGCCTGGCCGAAATCGACACCCGCATGGGCTCTTGGGTCGGGCTGGCCCGACGCCACCGCCGCAGCCCGGCCGAACTGCCCGCCCTGGCAGCTGGCTGGCGGCAGGAACTGGCCGCGCTGGACGCCGCCGCTGACCTGCAAGGCCTGCAAACCCGCGCCGATAACGCTGAAACTGCCTGGCGCAAGGCCGCCCAGGCCACCAGCCGCCAGCGCCAGCGCGCTGCCGGCCCGCTGGGCCAGGCCGTCACCCAGGCCATGCAACAGCTGGGCATGGCGGGCGGGCAGTTCGAAGTGGCCCTGGTGGCACAGGAAGAGCCACAGGCCTTCGGGCTGGAAAACGTTGAATTCCGCGTTGCCGGCCATGCCGGTAGCACCCCGCGGCCGCTGGCCAAGGTGGCATCGGGCGGTGAACTCTCGCGCCTGGCCCTGGCCATTGCCGTCACCACCGCCCAGACCCAGCGCGAGAACGTGGAGACGACGGTGGGCACGCTCATCTTCGACGAGATCGACGCGGGTGTCGGCGGCACGGTTGCCGACAGCGTGGGCCGGCTCATGAAGCAACTGGGCCGCAGTTGCCAGGTGCTGGCCGTCACCCATCTGGCACAGGTGGCGGCCTGCGCCGACGGTCACTTGCTGGTGGCCAAGGCCAGGAAAGGCAGGCAGACGGTCAGCACGGTGCAGGCCGTTGGCGGTGAAGCGCGCGTGGCAGAAATCGCCCGCATGCTGGGTGGCGAAAGGCTGACCGGCACCAGCCGCGCCCATGCGTTGGCGCTGCTGGGTGCGCCAAGTGACGGTCCCAATGACGGGCCAAATGAAGGGCGCCTGCCATGAACAGCATGACCACCATGAACGCCCCGCCCGCAGCGCCTGCTGCGTTCGAAAGCGAAGTCATCCTCATCACCGGCATTTCGGGCTCAGGCAAATCAGTGGCCCTGCACGCGCTGGAAGACGCGGGCTACTTCTGCGTCGACAACCTGCCGCCCGAACTGCTGCGCGATTTTCTGCGCCTGGAACACCAGCGCTTCACCCACCGCGTGGCTGTAGCGGTGGACGTGCGCACTGCGGGTTCTTTGCCGATCTTGCTGCCATTGATCACCGAACTGCGCGCCGAAGGGGTGCGCGTTCGCAGCCTCTTCCTGGACGCCAATGACGACGCCCTGGTGCGGCGTTTTTCCGAAACCCGCCGCCCGCACCCGCTCAGCAGCATCCCGGCCGGCAGCGACACCACGCGTGCCTTGGTCGACGCCATCCGGCTGGAACGTGAACTGCTGGCCAACCTGCGCGAGGTCTCCACCGTCATCGACACCAGCCAGTTGCGCCCCGCTGTGCTGCGCAGCTGGGTACGGTCGCTGGTGGGTGCCCGCGCGACCGCGCTCACTTTGGTCTTCGAATCGTTTGCTTTCAAGCACGGCGTGCCGCTGGATGCCGACTACGTCTTCGACGTGCGCGTGCTGCCCAACCCGCATTACGTGCGTGAACTGCGGCCCTTGACGGGCCGCGACGCCCCTGTAGCCGCCTACTTGGCACAGCAGCCGGAAGTGCTGGAAATGCTGGAGCAGATCGACCGCTTCCTCGACCGCTGGCTGCCGGCTTTCGAGGAGGACCAGCGCAGCTATCTCACCGTGGCCGTGGGTTGCACGGGCGGGCAACACCGATCGGTGTACAGCGTGGAATGGCTGGCTCAGCGCTTTAGCAGCCGCTATGCGACATTGGTACGCCACCGCGAACTTGACGCACGCACCTGATGGTGCGGCCAGCCTGAAGGGCCCTTTGCCATGACCGAACCGATTGCGATCGCACCCCCGCTGGCAGCCCTGCTGCCCGACCCGATGCCGCTGTTCCCGCTGCAGACGGTGCTGTTTCCTGGCGCCCTGCTGGGCTTGAAAGTCTTCGAGGCGCGCTACCTGGACATGGTGGGCGAATGCCTGCGCAAGGGCAGCCCTTTCGGCGTCGTGTGCCTGAAACAAGGCGAAGAAGTCGAAGGCGCGGTGCGTGCCACCGGCGCAGGCCGGGCGCAGATGGAAGAGGTCGGCGTTGCTGCACACATCGACGATGTCGAGGCTGAACAGACCGGCATCCTGCAGTTGCGTTGCACCGGGCGGCAACGCTTTCGCCTGCGTGAAGCCCCGGTGCAAGGCGGCAACGGCCTGTGGTGGGCCCGCGTCGTGGCTATGCCAGACGACCCCGCCCGCCTGCCCGGGCCGGCCATGTTGCAGACCGTGACGGCGTTGGCAGAAGCCATCCGCAAGCTGCAGGAACACGAACGCGTGCCCTTTGGCGAACCCTACCGGCTCGACGACGCTGGCTGGGTCGCCAACCGCTGGTGCGAACTGCTGCCCGTGTCGTTGGCGGCGAAGCAAAAGCTGATGGCGCTGGACGACCCCGTCATCCGCCTGTCCCTGGTGGACGGCTTTCTGCGCGACAAGAAGGTTGTCGTCGGCTAGACAGCCTGCTGCAGCAGCTTGCGCACCGGCGCCGGCAGGCCCAGGGCCAAGGCTTCGTCGAAGCTGAACCACCGGCCCTGACTGGCAGGCACGTTTTCAGTCACGCCCGGCGGTCGTTGCCAGCGCAAGACCTGCAGGTACCAGTCGAAATGCGTCAGCACATGGCGGAACGGAGGCAACCATTCGCCCTGCCCGGGCCAGCCGGCGACAGCGGCTTCCAGCTCGGCCGCACTGCCGTGTTCGGGCAGGCTCCACAGCCCCGCCCACACCCCCTGCCCCGGCCGCTGCACCAGCCAGATGCGGCCGCCTTGTTCCAGCCACAGCAAGGCGTGGCTGCGCTTGCTGCGCTTGAGCTTTCTGGTCTTCACCGGGTAACGCTCGGGCGCGCCCTGGGCCAGGGCAGCGCAGTCGGCTGCCAGCGGGCACAACGGGCAGGCGGGCCGGCGCGCCAGGCAGACGGTGGCGCCCAGGTCCATCAAACCCTGGGTGTAGATGGCCATGCCGTGGGCGTCGGGCAACAAGGTCTCAGCCAGAAGCCACAGGCGCTTTTCTTCGGCTGCCAGGGCCATGTCACCGCCAAACCCCAGCGCGCGTGTCAGCACTCGCTTGACGTTGCCGTCCAGGATGGCGGCACGTTCGTCGAAGCAGAAAGCAGCGATGGCCGCAGCGGTGCTCCGGCCAATGCCGGGCAGGGTGGCCAGCGCCGCGCTGCTGGCCGGAAACTGCCCGCCGTGCTGCGCCACCACGGCCTGGGCGCAGCGGTGCAGGTTGCGCGCGCGGCTGTAGTAGCCCAGACCGCTCCACAGCGCCAGCACATCGTCCAGGGGTGCGGCGGCCAGTGTGGCGACGTCGGCGAAGCGGGCCAGGAAGCGCGGGTAGTAATCCAGCACGGTGGACACCTGGGTCTGCTGCAGCATCACCTCGCTCAGCCACACACAGTAGGGGTCGCGCGTGTGCTGCCAGGGCAAGCCGCGCCGCCCATGGTTGGGCTGCCAGGCCAGCACCCTTGCGGCCAGTGGCGGCAGGGCCGCGGCGGTCAAGCAGCGTCTCGCCGCGCAGCCAGGGCGGGTGTGGGTACGAAACTGGGGGCCGGTGCCGGCGTCGCAGCCCCGGTTAGCGCCAAGGCCCCCGCCGCCTTCAGCGCACGTTCGGCCAGCGCTTCCAGGCGCAGCTGTAAGCCGTTGATATGTTCATCGGTGCGTTGAACTTCGCTGATGCGGGCTTCCAGGTCGCCAGAGGCCGACTGCACGCGGTCCAGCGCCTCGCGCCGGCGCGCAAAGCCGTGGCGGCGTTCACGCAACTGGGCCTCTACCTGGGCCGCAGCGCCTTTGCTCCAGAGTTCCAGTTCGCTCGAGGCGCTTTCGAACACGACGCGCAGTTTCGACAGCAGCAGGCGCCGGAACTGGTCGGCGAAACCCGGCGAAGCCATGCGCCAGGCCTGGCCCAGGCCGAAGTAACGGCCGTAGCTGGTTTCGATCAAGCCCAGGTCCTGGCGGAAGGTGGCCACGCCAGGCGGCGAGCCCAGCACGAAAGCGAAACCGAACTCGCTGTTCATCTGCCGGAAGCTGCCGTCCAGCATCTGGCGCATTTCCTGAGATTGCTGTTCGGCATGGTCCAGCGATGCGCGCAGCCGTGTGAACAGCGCGTCGAAGGCCGACTTGGCCCCCAGCCCCAGGAAACGGGCGCCTGCGGCCGACTGCATGGCCGTGACTTCAACGGTCAGCGCTTCGCTGGACAAACGCGACATCAGACCGCGCAGCAGGCGCTGCTGCACATTGCGCAACGCTGTCAGGTGCGTGGTGCAACGTTCGAAGTCGGCAGTCTCGACGTCGATGCGTTGCACCAGCATGCGCAGCTTGCCGCCGCTCTTGCCACGCAGGCCGCGCAGTTCAAGCAGCTGTTCTGCATGCTGGCGGCGGCGGTCGGCCAGGCGGCGCATGGCGCCCTGACGCAACTGCTGAACCACGCCTTGTGCGGCCTGCACCAGCAGTTCGGTCTGGCGCGGCAGCAGTTGGCCGGCCAAGGCCTGTTCCAGCGGGGCCAGGCGGCTGGCAGCCAAAGCCGGTACATTGCCTTCGACGCGCGCAGCCAGGGCGTTGCGGGCGGAGACCGCAAACACACGCTGCAAGGGCACACCCAGGGTATGCGCGGTCAAGCCGCGCTGGCGCTCGACCTGAGCCGCTACTTCGGCTGGCGTGGCCAGGGGGTCGGCCAGGGTGTCGATCTTGTTCAGCACCACGAAACGTTCGAGCGCGGACTGGCTCAAGTGTTCTTTCCAGATGGCCAGGTCGGACCGCGTCACGCCCGCGTCGGCCGCAAGCACGAAGACGATGGCATGCGCCGTCGGTAACAAACCCAGGGTCAATTCGGGCTCGGCACCGATGGCGTTCAGCCCGGGCGTGTCCACCACGACCAGCCCGCGCTGCAACAACGGGTGCGGGTAGTTGATGAGCGCGTGGCGCCAGGCCGGCACTTCGACCTTGCCGTCGTCGCGCTGGGCCGGGTTGTCCTCGGGCTGGGCGTCGCTCCACAGGCCCAGGCTGCGGGCGTGGTCCACGCTAACCCATTGCGTGCGTGTAACCGCGGTCAGCGACCGCGCCAGGGCCGCGGGGTCTTTGGGGTCTAGCGGCAGGTGGTTCCAGGCGGCTTCGCGCACGCGCAGTTCGCCCAAAGAAAAACCTTGGGTGCGGGTCTCGATCGGCAGCAGCGACAACCGCGGCGGCACACCGACATCAAAGCGCAGTTCAACCGGGCACATCGTGGTGCGGCCCGGGGTGGCTGGCAGAACGCGACGGCCGGTATCGGCAAAAAACAGCGCGTTGATGAGTTCAGACTTGCCGCGCGAAAATTCGGCCACGAACGCCAGCACCAGCTTGTCCGAGGCCAGGCGTTCACGCAATGAAGCCACCACGGTGGCGTCGGGCGCATCGAGAAGCTCATGCTCAGACATGGCGCGGCTGAATGTGGCCAATGCAGCGTCCAGATTTGAGCGCCAGGCGCTCAAAGCTTCCAGGCGTTGGGCAATCGGCTGCGCAATGGGCTGAACCAGGGAAGGGGCGGCTGTCGTCAAGGAATGGCCTTCGAAACGGCGTTCGAAGCATCCTAGCCCAGGGGGCTTGTCTGCGGCGCTAGCGTTTTTGACAATGCGCGCAGTAGTACGTAGAGCGCTGCGTCTGAACGATGCGCCGGATGGCCTTGCCGCAACGCCCGCAGGGCTGGCCGGCGCGGCCGTAGACCGCAGCTTCCGACTGGAACGCACCGCTGATGCCGTGCACGTCCGAGAAATCACGCAGTGTGCTGCCGCCCACGGCCAGCGCTCGTGCCAGCGTGCTTCGCACCGCGGCCAGCAGCTTTTCGGCGCGCGGCCGACTGACGCCGTCGCTGCGCAGGGCCGGATGGATGCCGGCCTGGAAGAGCGCCTCGCAAGCATAGATGTTGCCTGCGCCGACGACGGCCCCGCCCGCCAGCAGCACCGTTTTGACCGGCGCGCGGTGGCGCTGCAGCGCGGCGTGAAAGCGCTGCGGCGTGAGTTCGGGGTCGAAGGGCTCCGGACCCAGGCGCGCCAACAAGGTGGCGGCCGGCGCGCTGTCGAGCGCGCAAGACCAGACGACGGCACCAAAGCGGCGCGGGTCGTTCAGGCGCAGCGTGCCCTGGCTGGTGACGAGGTCGAAATGGTCGTGGGGCCCGGGTTCGCCGGCCTGGAGCAACAGAGCCAGCGAGCCCGACATACCCAGGTGCAGCAGCAGTCCACCACCGGCTGTGGTGGAACTTTCGGGCAGCAAAGGCACCCACAGGTACTTGCCACGGCGGGCCACCGGGCCGACTTGGAGACCCGTCAGGCTGTCAGGGGCGCAGCCCAGCGGCCAGCGCAGGGGTTTGCCGAGCCGCAGGGCCAGCACCCGGGCCCCACGCAAGGGCAGGTCGATGCCACGCCGGGTGACCTCGACCTCGGGGAGTTCAGGCATACCCCCATTATGTGAGAATGAATCTCAACCGTCCTGGAGTCCGAATGTCCGCTTCTTTGCGCAGGCAACATGCGTTGGCGCGTGCCGTCGCCCTGGCACTGGCAGCCAGCGCCTGCGCACTGATGCCGCTGGCCTGGGCGCAGACCCCTGCACCTGCACCTGCACCTGCACCCGCACCCGCACCTGCACCTGTAACCACCCCTGAGGCCGGTGCAACGCCAGCCACGCCGCCCAGGCCGTCGGCACTTGACGCGCCGCTGTTCTACCAACTGCTGATTGGTGAATTGGAACTGCGCGGCGGCGACGCCGCCACCGCTTACGAGGTCATCCTCAACGCCGCGCGGCGCACGCGCGACCCGTTGTTGTTCCGCCGTGCCGTCGACATCGCCATCCAGGGCCGCGCGCTCGAACAGGCGCTTTCAGCCGTGCGTGCCTGGCGTGGCGCATTGCCCCAGTCGCTTGACGCCTTGCGGCTGGAAGTGCAGATATTGGGCGCTGGCGGCCGCACCGCTGAGATGGCCGACCCGCTGCGCAATCTGCTGCGCCTGACCCCTGACGCTGAACGGCCCCGCCTGATTGCGGCCCTGCCGCGTTTCCTTGAACGCAGCGGCGAACCCCGCGCGGTGGCGTCGGTGCTGTCAGAAGTGCTCAAGCCTTACGCCGAACAGCCCGAAACCCGCATTGCTGCGCGCGTGGCCATCGCCCGCACCTGGCTGACGGCCAACGACCCCGATATCGCCCTGGCCCTGGCGCGCGATGCCCACAAGCTCGACGCCGACGCCCCGGGCCCCGCGCTGCTGGCCCTCGAGCTGATGGCCAGCCGGCCTGCGGCCGAGGAAATCGTCACTGCGCACCTGGCCCGCCCCAAGGCGCTGACTGCGCTTCGTCTGGCCTACGTGCGGGTGCTCACCGGCACACAACGCTATGTCGAAGCCGCCCGCGAACTGAACCTGGCCACGCGTGAGCAGCCCGACGACCCTGGACCTTTTCTGACCCTGGGCGTGCTGGAGATCGAACTGCGTCATCCCAAGGAAGCCGAAGCCGCCCTGCTTCGGTATATCGAACTGGTGCAGGCTTCGACCTCCAGTTCGGCCGCTGCAGCACCCCGGCTTGCACCGGGCACGGCGGCCGGTACCGACGCAGACGAGGCAGACGACCAAGACGACCGGGGCTACGAAAGCGACGAAAGCGCTCGGCAACCCGACAGCGGCCTGGTGCAGGCCTGGTTGAGCCTGGCCCAAGTGGCCGAACAGCGCGGCGACTTCAAGGCCGCTGAAGCCTGGCTTGCAAAGGTGGACGACCCGCGTCGGGCGCTGGAAGTGCAAAGCCGCCGCGCCATGATCCTGGCGCGCCAGGGGCAGTTGGCCCAGGCGCGCGAGACCATCCGCCGCTTGCCCGAGCGCACACCAGAAGAAGCCCGGGGCAAATTTCTGGCTGAAGCGGGCGTGTTGCGCGAAGTCAAGCGCTGGACAGATGCTTTCGACGTGCTGGCCACGGCCAGCCAGCGCTTTCCGGACGATCCCGACCTGCTCTACGAACAAGCCATGATGGCGGAGAAGAGCAACCGCCTGGACGAGATGGAACGGCTGCTGCGTCGGGTAATGGCCATCAAACCCGACAACCCGCATGCACACAATGCGCTCGGTTACTCGCTCGCCGACCGCGGCCTGCGCCTGACCGAGGCCCGCGACCTGATCACCCGCGCGCTGGAACTCTCGCCTGGCGACCCCTTCATCACCGACAGTTTGGGTTGGGTGGAATTCAAGCTCGGTCGGCCACAAGAAGCCTTGCGCCTGCTGCGTCAGGCCTATGGCGCGCGGCCCGACACCGAGATTGGCGCCCATCTGGGCGAGGTGCTTTGGTCCTTGGGCGAAAAAGAAGAAGCCCGCAAGATTTGGCGTGAGGCGCGCGCGCGCGACGGCGCCAACGAAGTGCTGCGCGAAACCCTGGCCCGGCTGCGCGCCGAGCCGTGATCCAAGCCGCCAGGCGAGCCGCCCAGACCGCGCTGTTGGCGTCGGCGGTCGTGGCGCTGGCCGCCTGTGCCACCGCACCACCAGCCGGCGCGCCGAATGATCTGATCAGTGGGCGCCTGAGCCTGCAGGTTGCAGCCAATGCCGACCGCGTGGCGCAGAACATGTCTGCCGCTTTCGAACTTCAAGGCCGCGCAGAAGAGGGTGAACTGCGGCTGATCTCGCCGCTGGGCACTCAGCTGGCCGCAGCGCGCTGGGCCCCCGGACGGGCCAGCTTGCAGACGAGCCAGGGCACGCAGGCCTACGACAACCTGGACGAACTCTCGCGCCAGGCCCTGGGCGAAGTGGTGCCGCTGGCGGCCCTGCCCAGCTGGCTGACGGGTCAGCCCTGGTCAGGCCTGCCGCATCAGTGGCACGCCCAGGGCTTCGAACAGGCGGGCTGGCAGGTGCTGCTGGCGCGGCAGGCCGAAGGCGTGATCGAAGCGCACCGGACCCAACCTTCGGCCGTCGTGCTGCGGGTTCGGCTGGACATGACGCCCTGAATTTCATGCCCTGGGGCGAAACCCCAGGGCATGCAAAAAAATTCACAGTGAGCCCTTGAGCCGGAGGAAAAGTGCTGTGGAAAGCTCGGCGGAGATTTCCGCTTGAACCACCGCGACAATGCGCGCATGGCCCTGCAAGCCCTTTACGACGTACCGGCTCCGGCCAAGATCAACCTCTTCCTGCACGTGGTGGGCCGGCGCGCCGACGGCTACCACCTGCTGCAGTCGCCATTCGTGCTGCTGGACTGGGCCGACACCCTGCACTTCGAATGTCGCGCCGACGGGCGGCTGCAGCGGCACGACCTCGGCCCCAGTTTGCCCGCCGACGACTTGAGCCTGCGCGCGGCGCGGGCCCTGCAGGCTGCCAGCGGCTGCACGCTGGGCGCTGACATCCATGTCGACAAACATTTGCCTTCGGGTGCCGGACTGGGGGGCGGAAGTTCAGACGCCGCCAGCACGCTGCTGGCATTGAACCGGCTCTGGGGGCTTCGCTGGCCGCGCGTGCGCTTGGCGGAACTGGCGCTGCCGCTGGGGGCTGATGTGCCTTTTTTCATCGGCGGCGACAACGCCTTCGTCCAAGGCATCGGCGAACGCCTGATACCCATCAGCTTGCCGGCTGCGGACTACGTGGTCGTCAAACCCCCGGCCTCGTTGCCAACGCCCGACATCTTCGGCCACCCCGCCCTCGTTCGCGACACTGAACCAGTTATACTCGTGGGCTGTCCTGATGAGGCATCAACGCCGATTGAGCACATCAGGGGCAGAGGTTGGACACCGGGGCACGGTGAATTTGGTCGCAACGACCTGCAGCCCCCCGCTGAAGACCGGTGCCCAGAGGTAGCGCAAGTCGCCAGATGGCTCGAGGCCCGCTTCGGCAACAGCCGGATGACGGGCTCGGGTAGTGCAGTTTTTTCAAGAGTCGGCGAGATCGATTTACCTGTGGCAACAAGGCTGGCAAATTTGCCACTCAGCTGGGTAGGTTGGTCAGGCCGCAGTCTCGTTCAGCATCCTTTGAAGGACTGGGCCAGCTGAAAACAGTTTCAAGGGTGGCGGTGACGAACCGCTTCCTGTGTAGGGGAGTCGCCAAGTTGGTCAAGGCATCGGATTTTGATTCCGACATGCGAGGGTTCGAGTCCTTCCTCCCCTGCCAAAATTTTTGCTGAGCACCGTGCCCAACCGCGACGGCACAAACCGCGAAGCCACCACCGGAGATACCACCGTGCTGTTCAATACCGTGCTGTTCACCGGCAACGCCAACCCGGTGCTGGCGCAGGAAATTGCAAGGCATCTGGGAACCGAACTGGGGCAGGCGGCAGTCGGCCGTTTCTCCGACGGTGAAACCACGGTGGAGATCTTGCAAAACGTGCGCGCCCGCGACGTCTTCGTGGTGCAACCCACCTGCGCGCCCACGAACGAACACGTGATGGAACTGTGCATCATGGTCGACGCGCTGAAGCGAGCCAGTGCCCGCCGCATTACCGCCGTCATCCCGTACTTCGGTTATGCCCGCATGGACCGCAGGCCGCGCAGCATGCGCGTGCCCATCAGCGCCAAGGTCGTTGCCAACATGCTTGAAACGGTGGGTGTTGAACGCCTGCTGACCATGGACCTGCACGCCGACCAGATTCAGGGCTTCTTTGACATCCCTGTCGACAACATTTACGCCAGCCCGGTGCTGCTGGCCGACCTGAAGGGCAAGGCCTACCCCGACCTGGTGGTGATTTCGCCCGACGTCGGCGGCGTGGTGCGCGCACGTGCCATGGCCAAGCAACTGGGCTGTGATCTGGCCATCATCGACAAGCGCCGGCCTGCAGCAGGCATTGCCGAGGTCATGCACGTCATTGGCGAGATCGAAGGCCGCAACTGCGTGATCATGGACGACATGATCGACACCGCCGGCACCCTGGTAAAGGCGGCCGAAGTACTGAAGATGCGCGGTGCGCGCAGCGTCTACGCTTACTGCACGCACCCGGTGTTCTCGGGCCCGGCGCTGGAACGCATCGCGAGTTCGCAGATCGACGAAGTCGTGATCAGCAACACCATCCCTTTGTCGGACGCCGCCAGGGCCTGCCCGAAGATTCGCCAGTTGAGCGTAGCCTTCCTGTTTGCCGAAACCATTCGCCGCATCAGTGACGGCGAGTCGGTGACTTCGCTGTTCGCGGAACAGAACAACAATTTTTAGTCAAATGATTTGGTCGAGACAGCGGGCTCGCGACGAAGCCCTTCTCGCAAGACATTTGGGGCATTCGCCTCAAACACCCAAGCCCTGGTCGCGGGGCTTTTTTAACTGGAGCTGAAATGAAATTCACCGTTTACGAGCGTTCACTGCAGGGGACCGGAGCGAGCCGCCGCCTGCGCAACGCTGCCAAAGTGCCGGGCATCGTCTATGGCGCTGGCGACCCCAAGATGATCGAGCTCGATCACAACGCCCTGTTCTTCGCGCTGAAGAAGGAATCCTTCCACTCGTCCATCCTCGAGATGGACCTGGCTGGCAAGGTCGAGAAAGTCCTGCTGCGCGACTTCCAGATGCACGCGTTCAAGCCCATCGTCATGCACGTGGACTTCCAGCGCGTCGACGAAGCTACGCGCCTGCGCAAGAAGGTGCCACTGCACTTCGAAAACGAAGAGAACTCGCCGGCTGTGAAGACCGACAAGTGCCTGGTCAGCCACGTGCAGACCGAGTTGGAAATCGAATGCCTGGCTTCACAACTGCCTGAATTCGTGAACATCGATCTTTCGAACCTGGCACGCAACACCAGCCTGCATGCCAGCGACCTGCAACTGCCCCCGGGCATCAAGTTCGTCAAGCGCGGCACGCTGAACCCGGTGATCGTGGCCGTGACCACGCCCAAGATCGAAGAAGAAATCGTTGCGCCCGTGATCGTTGCCGGCGACAAGGGGAAGACCAAGGCCAAGAAGACCGAGAAGCAGAACCAGAAGTGATTCCCACCAAGGGGTGTGCAGTTGCACCCCTTGGCCATCACCCACCAGGGCCCCTCGTGCAGGGGCTTTTTCATGCCTGGACGACTTCCATAATCCGGGCCATGACATCCCAAAGCTCACTTCGTTCGCGGCCCCCAAGGTGCTCCTTGCCTTTCGGGCGGCCGTGCGGGCGCTGACATGATCCGTCTCTTTGTTGGCCTGGGCAATCCGGGCCCCGACTACGAGGCCACGCGCCACAACGCCGGCTTCTGGTGGGTGGACGTGCTGGCCGCCAAGCTGGGCGCGCGCCTGGCCAGCGAACGCGCCTATCAGGGCCATCTGGCCCGCGTGGCCGGGCCTCAGGGGCCCGTTTGGCTGCTGCAACCGATGACCTTCATGAATCGCTCGGGCGTCTCGGTGGCCACGCTGGCGCGCTTCTTCAAGATCGAGCCGGCCCAGGTGCTGGTGGTGCACGACGAACTCGACGTCGCTCCGGGGCAGGCCAAGCTGAAGTTCGGCGGCAGCGCTGCGGGCCACAACGGGCTGAAGGACATCCACGGCATGCTGGGTACGCCCGACTATTGGCGACTGCGCCTGGGTATAGGCCACCCCGGCGTGAAGGCCGAGGTCGTGAACTACGTGCTGAAGCGGCCCTCGCCAGACGACCGCGAGGCCATCGACCGCGCCATCGAACGCAGCTTGGCCGCCAGCGAATTGCTGATGAATGGCGAGATGGACCGCGCGCTGGCAGTCATCCACGCCGGCCCGCAAAGGCCCAAACCGCCGCGACCTGCCACAGCCCCACCGAAGGAAACACCATGAATCCCCGACGCCTGGCTAATCTGGCTGCCTTGGTTCTGATGTGTCTGGCGACAGCCGGCCCGGTGCTGGCCGCGCAGCAGGTTTGGCGCTGCGGCCCCGACGGGCGGGTGTTCTCGGACAGACCCTGCAGCGACGGTAGCGCCTACAGCGTTGACGACCGGCGTGACGACGACGAAGTGCAGGCAGCACGCGTACTGGCGCAGCGCGAACAGAAACTGGCGCAAGCACTGGCTGCAGAACGGGTGGAACGATCGAAGGTGCCCCCTGGCGGAGGCTTGTCCAGCATCGGCCCGCTGCAAGCCGAACTGGACGCCAGCCGGCGTGAACGTGAACTTAGCCGGATGAAGGGACAGCGACCGGTGCAGAAGAAATTGCCGCGGCGTTCCCAGTTAGCTGCTGGTACTTAGCCAGAAGTTGTTCACGCGTCTCGACGTGGTCGGGGCTGATCGGAATGCAACTGACCGGGCACACCTGCACACACTGCGGTTCTGAGAAATGGCCCACGCATTCGGTGCAGCGGCTGGGGTCGATCTCGTAGATTTCGGCACCCATCGAGATGGCCTGGTTCGGGCACTCGGGCTCGCAGACATCGCAGTTGATGCATTCGTCGGTGATCCACAGGGCCATGGTCAGTTGTCACTCTGAGAAACGCGCTCTTTCAGGCGCCGAAGCACTGAGGGTGCCACGAACTTGGAAACATCACCGCCCAGGCTGGCAATTTCGCGCACAAAGGTGCTGCTGACGAACTGGTACTGGTCGGACGGGGTCATGAACACGGTCTCGACATCGGGCATCAGTTGTCGGTTCATGCCGGCCATCTGAAATTCGTATTCGAAGTCGCTGACCGCGCGCAGCCCGCGCACCACGACCTTGCCGTTGTTGGCCACGACGAAGTCGCGCAGCAAACCGCGGAAAGGCACGACTTCGACATTGCCGTAAGGCGCGGCGATCTCGCGCGCCACGTCCAGCCGCTCGGCAATGGTGAACATGGTGCGCTTGTGGTGGCCCGCGGCCACGGCCAGGATGAGCCGGTCGAAAAGGCGCGAAGCGCGTCGCATCAGGTCTTCGTGCCCCAGGGTCATGGGGTCGAAGGTGCCGGGGTAGACCGCGGTCAACGGGGTGGCTGTGGTCACGACGCTGTCCTTTTGGTTCGGGATGCCCGGCATCCATCTTTGACTGCGGCGGCAGTGTAGCCGCCGCAGTCAGCTTTCATGCTGGACGTCATGCCGAAGAAATAGCTGGGCGTGCACAGCCCCGGCCTTCAGGCTGCGGTGTACGTGCAGCACTTGGGGGCAGGCATTGATGGGGGCAGCACTTTCCAGGTACACATAAGCGCCCGGGGCGGCCAGCCGTGCCGCCTGAGCCAGCGCCGGCCCGGCCAACGGGCTGTCGAACGGCGGGTCCAGCAGCACCAAGTCGAAGCTGCCGGCTGCAGCCCGGGCCATCCAGGCCAGGGCGTCGGCGCGCTCTACTTGCAGCGTGCTGGCACCCAGACGCGTGCGGCTGGCCTGCAGGCTGGCAACCAGTTGCGGGTCCGATTCGAGCAACTGCACTTCAGATGCGCCGCGCGAAGCGGCCTCGAAACCCAGCGCGCCGCTGCCAGCAAAGGCATCCAGCACGCGCCAGCCCTTCAGGTCCTGGCCCAGCCAGTTGAAGAGGGTTTCGCGCACACGGTCTGGCGTGGGGCGCAGGCCGGGGCGGTCGGCTACCGGCAGCTTGCTGCGGCGCCACTGGCCGCCGATCAGGCGTACTTCGCCAGCCTTGCGGCCAGGGCGCTTGGGTGCTGCGGTCACTGGCGCACGGGGATGCCCCGCCCCGCCATCAGGGCCTTGGCCTGGCCGACGGTGTATTCGCCGTAATGAAAGATGCTGGCCGCCAGCACGGCGTCTGCCCCGCCCAGGCGAATGCCATCGACCAGATGTTCCAGCGTGCCGACGCCACCTGAGGCAATCACCGGCACCGGAACGGCGTCGCTGACAGCCCGTGTCAGCGCCAGGTCGAAGCCGCTCTTGGTGCCGTCGCGGTCCATGCTGGTCAGCAAAATCTCGCCGGCACCCCATTCAGCCATCTGCCGCGCCCAGGTCGCGGCGTCCAGGCCGGTGTTCTTGCGCCCGCCGTGCGTGTAGACGTCCCATCCAGCGCCGCCGGCGCCATCGTCGGCACGTCGCTTGGCATCAATGGCCACGACGATGCACTGCGCGCCGTACTTGTCAGAAGCGTCGCGAATCAACTGCGGGTTGGCCACCGCCGCCGAGTTGAAACTGACCTTGTCGGCCCCGGCGTTGAGCAGACGGCGCACGTCGTCGACACTGCGCACGCCACCGCCGACGGTCAGCGGGATGAACACCTGCGCGGCCACGGCTTCGATGATGTGCAGGATCAGGTCGCGGCCGTCGCTGGTGGCGGTGATGTCCAGGAAAGTCAGTTCGTCGGCGCCTTGGTCGTTGTACCGCGCGGCAATCTCCACCGGGTCGCCGGCATCGCGCAGTGACTCGAAATTGACGCCCTTGACGACGCGGCCACCGGTGACGTCCAGGCAGGGAATGATTCGTTTGGCCAGCATCCTTCGATTATCCAGGCAGGCAGGCCCCCCTCACCCAGGGGATGGAGGCACTTCCCAAGCAGCTTTGTATGACCGAAGCGCGTAAGCTGCACCCCAATCCAATTTACTTCCCGCTCGGAGCTCATCTTGAAAAAACACGCTCTCTTGTCAGTTGTCGCTACAGCAGCGCTGGCGGCCTTCATGACGACGTCAGCGCAAGCGGCTACGTTCACGTTCCAGTCGATCCTTTCGTCGGCCGGCGAACCCGTTCCGACCAGCCTTGCCACCGGCGCCGCCGTGGTCAGCTTTGACAACGTCTCGAACACGATTACCATGGTGCTGTCGTGGTCTGGCTTGGCGAATTCAACGCCGTTCGGGCACATCCACTGCTGCACTGCAGCGCCGGAAATCGGCAACGCGGGCGTACAACTCAACTTCACCGGCCTGACCCAAGCGGCCACCGGTTCGTGGATCGGCATTTTCCCGGCGAATTCACCCTCTTATGCTGGCGGTGCCACTTTCGCCAGCTTGCTGAACAATGCGAACCAAGGCCGGGCCTACATCAACATCCACACACCGGGCCTGTATCAAGGCGGCGAGATCCGCGGCTTCCTGCCTGCGATTCCCGAACCCAGCACTTACGCACTGATGCTGGCCGGCCTGGGTGCTGTGGGGTTCATGGCGCGTCGACGCAAGGCCTGAAGACCTTGTTGCCCGCAGCGCGGGTGTGTAACTGAAAGCCGCGACGTGAGTTGCGGCTTTTTCTTTGCCCGGAGCTACCGCGAATCAGGCAGCCAGTTCGTCGGCCCGCACCTGCGCCTGCGTGAAGTCCAGCGCGCCGGTGTAGATCGCACGACCGCAGATGACGCCTTGCACGCCATCGGATTCAACCGCGCAGAGCTTCTCGATATCAGCCAGCCCCGACAGGCCGCCTGAGGCGAACACCGGAATGGTCAGCGCCTGCGCCAGCTTGACGGTGGCGTCGATGTTGATGCCGGTCAGCATGCCGTCACGGCCGATGTCGGTGTAGATGACGCCTTCGACGCCGTAGTCTTCGAACTTCTTTGCCAGATCGACCACCTCGTGGCCCGTGAGCTTGCTCCAGCCGTCGGTGGCGACCTTGCCGTCCTTGGCGTCCAGGCCCACGATGATGTGGCCGCCAAAAGCGCTGCAGGCGTCCTTCAGGAAACCCGGGCTCTTGACCGCGGCCGTGCCGATGATGACGTAGCTCAGGCCGTCGTCCAGATAGCGTTCGATCGTGTCGAGGTCGCGGATGCCGCCGCCCAATTGCACCGGGATCTTGTCGCCCACCGCGCGCAAAATGGCCTTCACCGCCCCTTCGTTGACAGGTTTGCCCGCGAATGCCCCGTTCAGGTCGACCAGATGCAGGCGCCGCGCACCGGCAGCCAGCCAGCGCAAGGCCATGGCCGCGGGGTCGTCGCCGAAGCTGGTGACCACTGACATGTCGCCTTGTTCCAGGCGTACGCAGTGACCGTCTTTGAGGTCGATGGCAGGAATCAGCAGCATGGCTGGGGAGACTTTGAGGGATTAAGTGCGGAAGTGTGAGGTGGGCGCATGACGCCTAGGGGTTCCAGCGCAGAAAGTTGCGGTACAGCGCCAAGCCCTGATCGGCGCTTTTCTCGGGGTGGAACTGCGTGGCGAAAATGTTATCGCGCGCCAGGGCGCAGGTAAAGCGCGCGCCGTAGTCGGTTTGGCCTACGCTGTGTACCGCGATGTCGGGTTGGGCGTAATAGCTGTGAACGAAGTAGTACCAGGCGCCGTCGGGCACGCCGGCCCACATGGCATGCGGGGCCTGAAACACACGGTTCCAGCCCATCTGCGGCACCTTGTAGCGGCTGCCGTCGGGCTGCAGTTGTCCTTCGAGCTGGAAACGCTTCACGCGCCCGGGCAGCAGGCCCAGGCCCGGTGTATCTTGCTCTTCGCTGTGGTCCAGCAGCATCTGCATGCCCACGCAAACGCCCATCAGCGGCTTGTGCGCAGCGGCATGCAGCACGGCTTCTTGCAGGCCCGATTCACGCAGTTCACGCATGCAGTCTCGCATCGCGCCCTGGCCGGGCAATACCACGCGGTCGGCGGCGTACACCTCTTCCGGGTTGCCAGTGACGATGACGCGCACATCGCTGTCGCGCGCCACATATGCCACTGCCTGCGAGACCGAGCGCAGGTTGCCCATGCCGTAATCGACAACGGCCACCGTGCTGGCCATGACCTAGAGCGAGCCTTTGGTCGAAGGAATGACACCCGCCGAACGCGGGTCGGGCGTCAAGGCCATGCGCAGCGCGCGCGCGAAGGCCTTGAAGACCGTTTCGCACTGGTGGTGA
>JBBQAW010000015.1:0-28480 GCA_038316815.1 Burkholderiales bacterium | reverse complement strand
GTGGTGTCCATCTGCATTGCCTTCGTCGCTGCGTTGGTGACGGTGCAGATTCCCATCTCGTTCTGGGAAAAGTACGCGCCCTGGGTCTTTGTTGCGGCCCTGGTGCTGCTGGTGGTGGTGCTGTTCTTCGGCAAGGTGGTGAACTTCTCGCGTCGCTGGATTCCGCTGGGCGTGATGAACTTCCAGCCCAGCGAATTTGCCAAGTTGGCCATCGCCATGTATGCCGCCAACTACATGGTGCGGCGCATGGACACGCGCGACAGTTTCTTTCGCGCCGTCACGCCCATGGTGGTGGCCCTGGCCGTGGCCGGCGCGCTGCTGCTGCGGCAGCCCGACGTCGGCGCCTTCCTCGTCATTGCGACCATCGCGATGGGCATCTTGTTCCTGGGCGGCGTGAACGCACGCATGTTCTTCTTGATCGCCGCTGTGATGCTCGCCACGGTGGCGCTCTTCCTGGCCTTCGACGACCTGCGGCGCGAGCGCATCCTGGCCTTCCTGGACCCGTGGAACCCCGACTACGCGCAAGGCAAGGCTTACCAGCTGACGCATTCGCTCATTGCCCTGGGCCGCGGCGAATGGTTCGGCCAGGGCCTGGGCGCCAGCGTCGAGAAGCTGCACTACCTGCCCGAGGCGCACACCGACTTCCTGCTGGCCGTCATCGGCGAAGAGCTGGGTTTCTTGGGTGTGGCCAGCGTCATCCTGATGTTCTTCTGGCTGACCCGGCGCATCTTCCTCATCGGCCGCCAGGCCATCGCGCTGGACCGCGTCTTCGCCGGGCTGATGGTGCAGGGCATCGGCATCTGGATCGGCACCCAAGCCTTCATCAACATGGGCGTGAACCTGGGCGTGCTGCCCACCAAAGGTCTGACATTGCCGTTGATGAGCTTCGGCGGCAGCGCCATCCTGATGAGCCTGATCGCCATGGCGCTGGTGCTGCGGGTGGACATCGAGAACAGAACACTCATGCGCGGGGGCCGCGCATGACGATCATGCAGAGCATGAGCGCCGGGCACAGCCCGGGTGTTCTGTTTCGGTGCAGGCCCACATCGCGCAGCGAAGTGAAGTGCGCGCAGCGCGCGGGCCGTAACCAAAACAGCGTGTCGATGCTTGCGCGCATGCCTGCGCGGAGGCCGCGCATGACGATCATGCAGAGCATGAGCGCCGGGCACAGCCCGGGTGTTCTGTTTCGGCGCAGGCTCACATCGCGCAGCGATGTGAAGTGCGCGCAGCGCGCGGGCCGTAACCAGACCCGGGCCTTGATGCGGCGGGGTGCCGTGTGATGCCACATCTCGTGGTCATGGCGGCGGGTACCGGCGGGCATGTCATGCCTGGCCTGGCCGTGGCGCGCGAGATGCAAGGTCGGGGCTGGACGGTCAGCTGGCTGGGTACGACGCACGGGCTGGAAAACAAGCTCGTGCCGCCGCAGGCTGAATCGGGCATTGCGATGGACCGGCTGACCTTTTCTGGCTTGCGCGGCAAGGGCCTGCTGCACACCGCCACCGGTGGCGTGCGCTTGCTCAAGGCTTTCTGGGACAGCCTGGGCGTGCTGCGCCGGCGTAGCGCCGACGTCGTGCTGGGCATGGGTGGCTATGTGTGTTTTCCGGGCGGGATGATGGCTTCGCTGCTGAACCGCCCGCTGGTGCTGGTGAATGCCGACGCGGCGCTGCTGCTGTCGAACAAGAGCCTGCTGCCGGTGGCCGACCGCGTGGCCTTCGGCTTTGCCGGGCCGGCGGCGCAGGGCACGAAGAATGCCGTCGTCACCGGCAACCCGGTGCGGGCCGAGATCGAAGCCCTGCCCGAACCGGCCGAGCGTTGGGCCGGCCGCAGCGGCCAGTTGCGCCTGCTGGTGGTGGGCGGTAGCCTGGGTGCACAAGTGCTGAATGGCACCGTGCCGCAAGCCCTGGCCTTGCTGCCGCGCGGGCAGCGCCCGCGGGTGACGCACCAGACCGGCCCGGCCCAGCTGGACAGGGTGCGAGCCGCTTATGCCGCTGCTGGCGTGGACGCAGAAGTGCTGCCCTTCATCGACGACATGCCGCGCCGCCTGGCCGAGACCGACCTGATGGTTTGCCGCGCCGGGGCCATCACCGTCAGCGAACTCTGCGCTGCGGGCGTGCCAGCCGTCCTGGTGCCGCTGATCGTCAGCACCACCGCGCACCAGCGCGACAACGCCCAATGGCTGGCAGGGCAGGGCGCCGGCATCCACCTGCCGCAGGCCGAGCTGACACCACAGGCGCTGGCCGAAATCCTGGGCGACCTGGACCGCGAGCAGCTGCTGGCCATCGCCACGCGGGCGCGTGCTTTGGCTCGCCCGCACGCTGCGGCGCGTGTGGCCGACGAGATCGAAGCGCTGTTCTCGCGCCATGCGCGCAACCCGCAGAACAAGAAGGCAGGGGCGCGGTGATGCTGCTGCAAGCCTTCGTCCAGCATGTGCACTTCGTCGGCATTGGCGGCGCGGGCATGAGCGCCATGGCCGAACTGCTGCACCGCCAGGGGCTGCAGGTCTCGGGTTCTGACGCTGGCGACAGCGCCACGCTGCGCCGCCTGGCCACCCTGGGCCTGCAGGTGCATGTGGGCCACGACGCTGTGTACCTGGGCCACGCGCAAGTGCTGGTGACGTCCAGCGCCATCGACGACAGCAACGCCGAAGTGCAGGCCGCACGCGCCCGCGGCCTGCCCGTGCTGCCACGTGCGCAGATGCTGGCCGAACTGATGCGCGGCCGTCTGGGCGTGGCTGTGGCCGGCACGCACGGCAAGACGACCACTACGGCGCTGGTGGCCAGCGTGCTGCGCGCCACCGGCGCCGACCCCAGCTATGTGATGGGTGGCGAGCTGCTGGCCACCGGTGCCAACGCGGGCCTGGGCCAGGGCCAGGCCATCGTGGTCGAAGCCGATGAAAGCGACGCGTCGTTCCTGCACCTGCTGCCGGTGCTGGCTGTGGTCACGAACATCGACGAAGACCACATGGCCACCTACGGCCACAGCCGCGAACGCCTGAACACGGCTTTCGTCGACTTCATCCACCGCACGCCGTTCTATGGCACAGCCATCGTCTGCAGCGACGACCCCGGCGTGCGTGCCGTGCTTGCGCGCCTGCAGCGCCCGGTGCTGAGCTATGGCCTGGACGCTGGCGCCGACCTGCAAGCCGTAGACGTGCAAGCCGGCCCCGGCGCGCAGATGCGCTTCACGGCCCGCCAGGCCGACTACGCCGACCTGCCCGTGCAGTTGAACCTGGCCGGTAGGCACAACGTGTGCAACGCCCTGGCCGCCATTGCCGTGGCACGGCTGCTGAAGCAGCCAGAAGCACCCATGCAGCAGGCGCTGGCGCAGTTCGGCGGCGCCGGCCGGCGCTTCCAGAGCTTTGGCGAATTGCCGGCGCGCGCTGGTGGCCACTACAGCCTGATCGACGACTACGGCCACCACCCGGTGGAACTGGCTGCTGTGCTGTCTGCCGCGCGCGGCGCCTTCCCCGGCCGGCGCTTGGTGGCTGTGTTCCAGCCGCACCGCTACACCCGCACGCGCGACTGCCTGGCCGAATTCGCCGCCGTGCTGGCGCAGTTCGACGCCGTGCTGCTGACCGAGGTCTACGCCGCCGGCGAAGCCCCGTTAGCCGGCGCCGACGGCCGCAGCCTGGCAGCAGCCGTACCGGGCGCCTTGTTCGTGCCCGAAGTGACTGACTTGCCTGCTGCCGTGCAGGCCCTGGTGCGCGCGGGCGACGTCGTCTTCACGCTCGGCGCGGGGTCCATCGGCACCGTGCCCGGCCGCTTGACGGAACTGCAAGGAGTGCTGGCATGAACGCCGCGGCGAATGTCAATACGAACGGCAGCCCGAGCGTCAGTCCGAGCGTCAGCCCGGACGCCAACCCGGGCGCCGCCGTGAGCGCCACCACGAGCGCCACCCTGTTGTCGCCCCAAGCCCTGGGCAAGGTGGCCGTGCTGATGGGCGGGCGCAGCGCCGAACGCGCGGTGTCGCTGATGTCGGGCACCGGCGTGCTGGCCGCGCTGCAAAGCCAGGGCGTGGACGCGCATGCCTTCGACCCGGCAGAACGTGAACTGCTGGACCTGAAGCGCGAAGGCTTCGCCCGCGTCTTCATCGCACTGCACGGCCGCCATGGCGAAGACGGCACCGTGCAGGGCTTGCTGGAACTGCTGGGCCTGCCCTACACCGGCAGCGGCGTGATGGCCAGCGCCATTGCCATGGACAAGGTGATGACCAAGCGCGTGTGGGCCGCCGAAGGATTGCCCACACCGCGCTGGGTGTGGCTGTCGCCAGAACATCAGGCGCGCGCCGACGTGATGGCCGTGCCCGACACCCTGGGCCTGCCGTTGATCGTGAAGCCGCCGCGCGAGGGCTCGTCCATCGGCATCAGCAAGGTCCAGGGATATTCACAGATGCAGGACGCCGTGGCCCTGGCCGCCAGGTACGACCCCGACGTGCTGTGCGAAGAATTCATCAGCGGCATCGAAGTCACCTGCCCGGTGCTGGGCGAAGGCGCCAGCGCCCATGCCCTGCCCGTGGTGCGCATCGACGCGCCCGACGGCAAGTACGACTTCGAGAACAAGTACTACACCGAGGTGGTGCGCTACGCCGTACCCAGTGGACTCAATGCAGCAGAAGAAGCCGAAGTTCAGCGCCTGACCCTGGCTGCCTACCGCGCCCTGGGCTGCCGCGGCTGGGGCCGCGCCGACCTGATGGTGCGCACCGACCCCGCCAACAACGACCGCCAGGCCTTCCTGCTGGAAATGAACACCAGCCCGGGCATGACCAGCCATTCGCTGGTGCCGATGTCGGCGCGTGCCGCCGGCATCAGCTACGAAGCCCTGTGCCTGCTGCTGCTGCAAGGCGCAGGGCTTGACGCCGCCCGGCCCGCAGCGGCGTGATGCGCTAACCCGCCACCAGCCGCTGCCCCTTCAAGCCCAACAGCCATGCGCCGCCCAGCCACCCCCAACGCCGCCCCGGCCGCACCCCTGGTGCTGCCGGCCGACGTGCGGCTGATGAACGGCGTGGCCGCCGCGGTGTTCGTACTCGCGGCCGCAGGCACGCTGGCCGCTGGCTGGGCCTGGCTGATGCACACACCCACCTTCCCCATCCGCCAGATCGAACTGCAAGGCGACCTGACGCGCAACAGCCTGCCCACTATCCGCGCCAACGCCACGCCGATGCTGACTGGCAACTTCTTCAGCGTCGATTTGCAGCGCGGGCGTCAGGCCTTCGAAGCCGTGCCCTGGGTGCGGCGTGCCGTCGTGCGCCGCGTCTGGCCCGACACCCTGGTGGTGCGGCTGGAAGAGCACCGCGCCGCCGCACTGTGGGACGGCCCGGTAGACGAAGAAACCACTGCGGCTGCCGACCGCCTGGTCAACGACCAGGGCGAAGTCTTCCAGGCCAACGTGGGCGACGTCGAAGACGATGGCCTGCCGCGCCTGGCCGGCCCGGAGGGTAGTGCCGCGCACATGCTGGCCGTGCACCGGCGCGTCAACGCCGCGCTGGCACCGCTGCAGCTGAACGTGGCGCGCCTGGTGCTGTCGCACCGCGGTTCGTGGCGCGCTGAACTGGACAGCGGCGCGGTGATGGAACTGGGCCGCGGCCAGGACGACGCCGTGGTGGCGCGCAGCGAACGCTTCGCCCGCACCTACACCGACGTGCAGCTGCGCTGGCCGCAGCCGCTGGAATATGCCGACCTGCGCCACACCGACGGTTACGCGCTGCGCTTGCGTGGCGTGACGACATCGATCAACAACCCAAGCAACCCCACCCCTAAACCCAACCCCAGCACCGCCACCCCTGGCGCGGCCCTGGCCCGGCTGAACTGAACTGAAATGAATCTACCCCCAAGCTCGCATCCGCTCGCTGCCCCCCGAGGGGGCGCTCAGTGTCTTCGGACGGCCGGGCGCCACTGAGATGAACCGACCCCCAAGCTCGCATCCGCTCGCTGCCCCCCGAGGGGGCGCTCAGTGTCTTCGGACGGCCGGGCGCCACTGAGAGGACACACCGCAATGGCCAAAGAATACAAAGACATGATTTTCGGCCTGGACATCGGCACCGCCAAGGTGATGGTGGTGGCCGCTGAAGTGCTGGAAGACGGCAGCCTGCGCGTGGCGGGCCTGGGCGTGGCGCCCACGCATGGCCTGAAGCGCGGCGTGGTCGTCAACATCGACGCCACGGTGCAGAGCATTCAGGCGGCTTTGAAAGAAGCCGAGATGATGGCGGCCTGCAAGATCAGCAGCGTCTACACCGGCATCACCGGCAGCCACATTCGCGGGCAAAACAGCACCGGCATGGTCATCGTGCGCGACAACCGCGAAGTCACGCCCGTGGATGTGAACCGCGTGGTGGAAACCGCCAAGGCCATCAACATCCCGAACGACCAGCGCCTGCTGCTGGTGGAACCGCAAGAGTTCGTGATCGACGGCCACGAGGTGAAAGAACCCATCGGCATGTCGGGCAGCCGGCTGGAAGTGAAGGTGCACATCGTCACCGGTGCGCAAAGTGCGGCCGAGAACATTTTGAAGTGCGTGCGCCGCTGCGGGCTGGAAGTGGAACGCCTGGTGCTGAACCCCAGCGCCAGCGCCGCGGCCGTGCTGACCGAGGACGAGAAGAGCCTGGGCGTGGCCGTGGTCGACATCGGCGCCGGCACCACCGATGTGCAGATCTACACCGACGGCAGCGTGCGCCACACGGCCGTCATTCCGATTGCCGGCGACCTGATCACCAGCGACATCGCGATGGCGCTGCGCACGCCGACCAAAGACGCCGAAGAGATCAAGGTCGAATACGGCGTGGCCAAGCAGTTGCTGGCCGACCCTTCAGAACAAGTGGAAGTGCCCGGCCTGGGCGACCGTGCGCCGCGCATGTTGTCCAGACAGGCGCTGGCGGGTGTGATCGAACCGCGTGTGGAAGAAATCTTCAGCCTGGTGCACCAGGTCATCCGCGAAAGCGGGTACGAAGAATTGCTGTCCAGCGGCATCGTCATTACCGGCGGCAGCGCAGTCATGCCGGGCATGGTGGAACTGGCTGAAGACATCTTCTTGAAGCCGGTGCGCAGGGGCTTGCCCACGTACCGCGGCGCGCTGCACGACATGTTGGCCAACCCGCGCAGCGCTACCGTTATGGGGCTGCTGGAAGAAGCGCGCATTGCACGTGGGCGCGGCTTGAAGGCGGCGCAGCAGGCGGGGTCGGTCAAGACCATCGTCGGCCGCGCCAAAGACTGGTTTCTCGGCAATTTCTGAAGGGGCAGGAAATGGGACCGATACAAAAAAACGCCCTGCATTTCACTTCCCAAAAGGCAACACGGGTTTCCCGAGTGCCTTTTGCTCCCCTCGGGGGGCGGGCGCCGCTTGCGGCGACCTTGGTGTCCACTTTTCGGCAACTGCAATCAACTTTCTCCAGGAGGCTTTCATGCCCATCGAAATGATCGAAGAATTCGACCAAGGCACGCAAATCAAAGTCATCGGCGTGGGGGGCGGCGGTGGTAATGCCGTCGAGCACATGATTTCCGACGGCGTGCAGGGCGTGGATTTCATCTGCGCCAATACCGACGCGCAGGCCCTGAACCGCAGTGGCGCCGGCACCCTGGTGCAACTGGGCGGCACCGGCCTGGGCGCGGGCAGCAAGCCCGACGTGGGCCGCTACGCGGCCGAAGAAGCCGTGGACCGCATCAAGGCCGCCATCAGCGGCGCGCACATGCTCTTCATCACCGCCGGCATGGGCGGCGGCACGGGCACCGGCGCAGCGCCTGTGATTGCGCGCGTGGCCAAGGAAATGGGCATCCTGACGGTGGGCGTGGTCACCAAGCCTTTCGAATTCGAAGGCCGTCGCCGGGGCAAGCAGGCCGATGACGGCGTGAGCGAACTCGAAGCCAACGTCGACAGCCTGATCGTCGTGCTGAACGAAAAGCTGCTGGAAGTGATGGGCGACGACGTGACGCAGGAACAAGCGTTTGCGCACGCCAACGACGTGCTGAAGAACGCCGTGGGCGGCATCAGCGACATCATCCACATCCCCGGCCTGGTGAACGTCGACTTCGAAGACGTCAAGACCGTGATGAGCGAGCCCGGCAAAGCCATGATGGGCACAGCAGTGGCCGGCGGCCCCGACCGCGCCAACAAAGCTGCCGACATGGCCGTGGCCTGCCCACTGCTGGAAGGCATCGACCTGAGCGGTGCGCGCGGCGTGCTGGTGCTGATTGCGGCCAGCAAATCGACGTTCAAGCTTGCCGAAAGCCGTAACGCAATGAACACCATCCGCCGCTACGCCGCTGACGACGCCCACGTCATCTACGGCACCGCCTACGACGAAAGCCTGGGCGACCAGCTGCGCGTGACCGTCATCGCCACGGGCCTGAGTTCGGTGGCACGAAAAAACGAGCAGCGCCCTGATCTGCGGGCGGATCAACGCGGACACGCCCCGCTGCAGGTGGTGCAGCAGCAGCCCATGCATCACCACGGCCAGGCGCTGCGCACCGGCACCGACAACCTGCCCAGCCTGAACCAGCTGGCGCAGCCTGCCGCCATGGGTGGCGGCGGCGGCAACAGTGGCAACGGCCACGGCAACATGGCCCAGCCCAGCTACGACAGCATGAACACGCCCAGCGTCTGGCGCACCAACCGCACGCATGCCGCAGCGAAGGTGGACGCGCTGGCCAGCAACGGCATGGACGAGATCGAGATTCCGGCGTTTCTGAGGAAGCAGGCCGACTGATTCGCCTCGAGGTCTGACGAAAAGAGGCCCGGGCGACCGGGCCTCTTTCTTAAGTTGCGTTCTGGATCAGTCGAAGATGCTGTGCGGCCACGGCTTCTTGCGGTTGCCCTGCGGGCTTCGACCGTGTTCGTGGTCGGAGTCGATGAACAGGCAGTGGTCCAACGCCACGCCTTGGCGGTCGTTCAAGACGAGGGCCTTGCCGGCGCAGCTTGGGCATTTCATGGCGTATTCCTGGTGATGCTTCCTTCATCCAGGCTGCCAAAGCGGAACAGGCTGAGCAGGCTCAACAACGGGGTGAAGATCGGCTAGCAGGCATGCCGCCGGTAGCGCCCAGCCGATCTTCCGGGCCTTATAGTCGGCGTTTGATGTCAGCGTTCGTGATTCAGGAAGCGCTGACGCAGGCGACGTGAGTCGCTGCTGCGGCGCCACGAACGCATCAGGAACCGCGCTGCGCGAGCCAAGGCGTTGTCCAGCGCCTTGCGCCAGTCATTCGCCACGGACGCGACGACGACCGACCCGGCGCCTTCGGTCCTCAGTTCCACCTGGCAACGCTTGTCGATACCGCCCCGGGGGCCGTTCACGTCTGACATCTGCACCTCGGCACGCGGTACCAGCCAGCCCAGGCGCCGCAGGACAAAGCGCACACGGCGCTCGGTCAGATCGCGCAGTTCGGTGGCTTGGGGATGGCGGGACTTGAAGAGCACTTGCATCACAGATCTCCATCGGTTGAGGGACAGTCGCAATGTGGGCTGTGGAGTCGATCTGGAAAAGCAGCTTTTAGAGAACGTCGACATCGAAAAAAACTGAACATGAGACAAGGCTTCGGCCGCAGACTTCGGTGCTGTGCGACTGCGGCCCGGGCTTGTATGCGCTGCAAACCCCAGATTCCCTGGCTCTGCAACTTCCGGAGAACCCGTTCCATGCCCAACACCCGAACTGCGAACGCCGTTCGTCTGGAGTTCTCGCCCGGCTCTCTGGTTCAAACCAACCTCTCGGGTGCGGCTTTCACTGGCGACTGGCTTTGGGTGGCGGGCGACGAAGCCTGTGGCCTGGACCGACTGCGCCGGCTGGACGCCGTGGGGCGCGAAGTCCTGCGTTTTGGCGAAGCGCGCGACTTCCCGCTGGCCGACCTGCTGGACCTGCCCGGCATGGCCGACGAAGAAGCCGACCTGGAGGGCATGGCTGTGGCCGATGGCTTCCTGTGGGTGGTCGGTTCGCATGGATTGAAGCGCAAGAATGCCAGGCCGGACCGCGACCACGCTGACAACGCCAAGCGGCTGGCCAAGCTGGCGCTCGACGGCAACCGGCGCCTTCTGGCATGCCTGCCCATCGAGCCCGACGCCAAAGGCGAGCCCTGCCTGGTTCGGCAGGCTCAGGACGGCCGGCGCGCACTGCGCCTGAAGGGCGATTCTCAGGCGAACCTGCTCACCCGCGCGCTTGCCGACGACCCCCACTTCGGGCCCTACATGGCCATCCCGGGAAAGGACAACGGCTTCGATATCGAAGGCCTGGCCGTGGACGGGCGCAGGCTGCTGCTTGGCCTGCGTGGGCCGGTGCTGCGCGGCTGGTCGGCGCTGATCGAGATTGCAGTTGAGGCGCGAGGGGATCAATTGCGCCTGGTTCCGCTCGACGACAGTGGCTTGCTGTTGCGCAAGCACTTTCTGCAGCTGGACGGCCTGGGCATTCGCGACCTGCATTTTTCAGGCGACGACCTGTACATCCTGGCCGGGCCGACGATGGTGCTGAACGGTGAGATTCGCGTCTTCAAGTGGCCGCTGGCCCGACCCGCGATGAAGGCCAACCGTGAGCCGGTGCGTTTCGAGACGGTGCTGACAGAGTCGGTTTCGCTGCCCCACGGGCGCGGCACCAATCGCGCCGAGGCGATTTGTAACCTGCCGCCCGGCATGGCAGGCAGCAAGCCCCGCTGGCTGGTGCTGTACGACGCGCCGGGCGCCGACCGCCGCGACGGAGATCACACCGTTTTCGGCGACCTGCTGCGGCACGACTGATGGCGGTCCCGCCGCTCGACCCGGCTTCGACCCTGCTGTTTGTCATCAACGCCGCTGCCGGGGGCCTGGACATCGATGCCAAGCGCGCGGTGATCGAAGCAGCCCTGGCGGCGCGCGGGCGAAAAGGCGAACTGCTGGTTTGCCGGCCTGCTGAACTGCCGCGCGTGGCGACACAGGCCGCAGCGGCGGCGCTGGCACGCAGAACCGCGGTCGTAGCGGTCGGCGGCGACGGCAGCCTCAACACGGTGGCCCAGGCCGCGCACGCAGCCGGCTGCGCCATGGGCGTCATCCCCTACGGCACCTTCAACTACTTCGCCCGCACCCATGGCATACCCACCGATCCGGCCGCAGCGGCGCTGCTGCTAATGAATGCGCGCCCGATGCCGGTGCAGGTGGCAGCCATCAACGAACAGATTTTCCTGGTCAACGCCAGCCTGGGTGTCTACCCAGAACTCTTGCAGGACCGCGAGGCCTACAAGGCCCGCTTCGGCCGCAGCCGCTGGGTGGCGTTCGTAGCCGGGTGTTCGACCCTGCTGCGCGCACAGCGCCGGCTGCGCTTGCACATCGAGATGGGCACGCTGGTTCGCGACGTGCAGACCTTGACGCTTTTTGTGGGCAACAACCGGCTGCAGTTGCAGCAGTTCGGTGCAGAGCCTGAAGACACCCTGGCCGGCACGCCTGGCCATGGCAGCATGGCTGCGCTGATGCTGCGGCCCATTGGCACGCTGTCGATGATCGGGCTGATGCTGCATGGGGCGATGGGCAGGCTGGGCGAAGCCGCCGGCGTCGAGGGCTTCGAGTTCCAGCACATGGTGGTGAACCCCACGCTCACGCCCGGGCGCAGTGAGGCCGTGGTGGCGTTCGACGGTGAGGTGGCGCAGATGCGCCCACCTATCGACATTCGTGTGCTCGACAAGCCCTTGTACTTGCTGCAAGCCATGGGCGCAGCAGGCTCAGCAGATTCAGCCGACAGGCCAGCGGCCGCGGCATGAGTGTTCTGCTGCAGATATCTGATACCCACTTCGGCACCGAAGAGCCGCAGGTGGTCGAGGCCCTGGTGGTCTTGGCAGCTCAGCAGCGGCCGGATGTGGTGGTGCTGTCGGGTGACATCACGCAGCGCGCGCGGCCGGCCCAGTTTCGCGCGGCCAAGGCCTTCGTTGACCGCTTGGGTGCGCCGGTTCTGGCCATCCCCGGCAACCACGACATTGCGCTCTTCGACCTTTGGGCACGCGCCACCCGCCCCTACGCGCGCTACCGCGCCGCGTTCGGGCACGAACTGGAGCCAGTGCACTCGACGGCAGACCTGCTGGTCGTTGGCGTCAACACCACGCGGGCCTGGCGCCACAAGAACGGCGAAGTGTCCACAGCGCAGATCGACCGCGTGGCGAAGCTGCTGACTGCTGCCAGCCCGCAGCAGTTGCGCGTGGTGGTGGTGCACCAGCCAGCGGCCGTGACCCAGGCCAGTGACCAGACCAACCTGTTGCGTGGCCACGGTGCCGCCACGCGTGCCTGGGCGGCCGCCGGGGCCGACCTGCTGATGGGCGGCCATATCCACCTGCCCTACACGCTGGCGCTGCGTGGCCTGGCGCGGCAGCTCTGGGTGGTGCAGGCCGGAACCGCCGTCTCGACGCGCACGCGCCCCGGTGTGCCCAACTCGGTGAATATCCTGCGCTGGGGCGAGGCGCCTGGCGCGTGTGCTGGCCAGGCGCAGACCGGGACTGACACAGAGGCGCATTGCCTGATCGAGCGCTGGGACTTTGCGCGCGACGGCCGGGTCTTCATCCGCAGGGCAGTCACACCCGTGCTGCCAGAACGCGACTGATCGCACAACCGTGCTGGCGACGGGTGCTGCCGACGGGTGCTGGCGACAGCACGGGGCGGTCGCCCGCCCGTTGAACCGTGTGTCGTTTCGCATATCGAGCCGTCTGCACGTCAATGCCGAGACTTCGTTGTTTCCGAACTCAGGCTCATAAAAATTCTGCTTTTTCCGAACGCGCCATGGCGACAAAGTCCTCGGGTTAAAACTTCTCAAGAACCTGCTGGCCGAGCACACCGGCTGAGCACGCCGACTGCACACGCCGACCGAACGCACCGACTGAACACAGCGACAACAGGCGGCGATTCAACTGCCTTGGTTCTTCATCACAACGACACCACCGAAGGCGATTTCCCCATGCGCAACTACCCCCACAACAGCCCGGAAGCAGCAGCGCGCATCGTCGCGCTGGTGCTTATCTCTGACGGCCATGTGTGCAGTTCCGAGTTCGACATCCTCAAGCAACTGGGCGCCGAGCGTGAACTCGGTCTGGATCCCCATCTCCTGCCCCACATCGTCCACACCTTGTGTGAAGAGTTGCTAATGGGCGGCTATAAATCAGGTTCGCCGATGGCCAACGTCGATGACAGCACTTTGGCGTCATTGATGGCCGAAATCTCGGACCCGGCACTGCAAAGGACGGTTTTGCGTCTGTCCTTGGCCGCCGCCCGGGCAGACGGCCACCTGGCCGATGGCGAAACCATGGTCGTCGAGGCCGCTCGGCACTATTGGCGCCTGGTGGATGGCCACGAGGCGCTGGCCCCGACTTCAGCGCGCAGCCAGGCCGCGTAACCGGGGTCGCTTTTCCGAGTTCAAGCTTTCACGCGTTCAAGCCTCAAGCCTCAAACCCTCAAGAGCGGGCTGCAGCCACCACCTGCATCACCAAGGGGTGATGCTGGCCGCGGCGCGAGCGGATGGCGTGGATTTCCTCTTTCACATCATCGCAGCGCCCCAGCAAGCGCAGCCCGCGCATCATGCCCAAGTCGCTGGCGCCCAGACGGCTGACCGGAAACACCCCCAGCCCGCGCGCAGCAAACACCGCCATCAGCGCGCTGTCTTCGAATTCGCCGACGACGCGCGGTCGCAACCCCTGGGTTTCGAACCAGCGATCCAGGCTGGGGCGAAGTGCCGAATGGCCGGTGGGCAGCAGCACCGGCAGCCGGCTCAGCGACTGCGGGAACTGGTCCACGTCGGCTTTGTGTACGTAGGCGGCAGGGCCGTACCAGTCCACCGTCGACTCGACCAAGCGTTCGCTGGTGAGGCGCAGGTTCGGGTTGCGCGGCGCCGGCTGCCCGGCCAGCACCAGGTCCAGGTGATGCAGCGCCAATTCGGACAGCAGTTGCTCGAATTCGCCTTCGTGGCACACCAGCCGCAACGACGGCGTGACCAGTACCGGCTCCAGCAAGGCATGCGCGGCCAACTTGGATATGCCGTCCGACAGTCCAACCGACAGTCGGGCCACTTTGCCGCTGGCGGCTTCACGCACTTCGTCGGGGATGACCTGGCCGATCTGGAAAATTTCTTCGGCGCGCGCGAAAGCAGCCTGTCCAGCCTCGGTCATCGCCACGCCGCGCCCGGCGGGCTTGAGCAACTGGTGGCCCAGCGTTTTCTCGAGTTCTCGCACTTGTGCGCTGATGGTCTGCACCGCCATGTCCAGACGCTCGGCCGCACGGGCGAAGCCGCCTTCCTTGGTCACGACCCAAAAGTAGTACAGGTGGCGGTAGTTCAACATGCCGACCTCGCATCGGAAAAACCGAAATTTAACGCTTCCTGGAACTGGTTTGATCGAAGCTTGAATTGTAAGAAACTCGTCTTTGCTCTTTACTCAACCAAAACCAATCAATCATGTTTTACGCACTCAGCTGGTTTGTCATCTTCAGCCTTCTTGCACTCTGGTCGCTGTCAGCCTGGGCGCTGAATGCCGTGGCCGTGTGGACAGTCTCGAATGCAGGCGCCTTGACCGGCGCCGCATCGGGCGCCGAGAGCCTTCGCCTGCCGGATTGGCTGGCCCCCTGGGTGCCGCCTGAAATCGTGCAGATAGCGACATCGATGCTGGCTGGACTGGCGCCCATCGTCGAGGGGCTGCTTCAGGCAGCGCCCGCGCTGGCCGGTGGCCTGACCGTGGCGACCTGGGTCGTCTGGGGCATTGGCAGCATGCTGCTGGTTTTGCTGGGCGCAGGGCTGCACCTGCTCATCGCGATGTGGCGCCGCCGAAGTGGCGGCGCCGGATCTCAACAGGCCCGGCGCATGGCCGCGTGAGGGCGGGCGTTGGTAGCCGCTGGTTCTGTCCATGAACATGCTCATGTTTGTCGGCGGCCTGATCCTGCTGGTGATCGGCGCCAGCACGCTGGTGCGCGGCGCGTCCAAACTGGCGCTGTCGTTCGGCATCAGCCCGCTCGTCGTCGGGCTCACGATCGTCGCCCTTGGCACCAGCGCGCCCGAAGTCGCCGTCAGCGTTGGCGCCGTGCTAGACGGCAAGACCGACCTGGCCATCGGCAACGTGGTGGGCAGCAACATCTTCAATGTGCTGTTCATCCTGGGCATCAGCGCCCTGATCGCGCCCCTGGTGGTCAATGTCCAGCTGATCCGGCAAGAGGTGCCGATCATGTTGGGCGTCAGCCTGCTGCTGCTGGCGCTGGCGCTGGACGGCAACATCTCGTTCCTGGACGGGGGACTCCTGTTCGCGCTGCTGTTGGCCTATACGGTTTTCCTGGTCCTGCAGTCGCGGCGCGAGACCCAGGCCGCGAAAGACGAGTTTGCAGGCGCCATCAAGCCCGCCGGTGCCGGCGCCTGGGACAGCCACTGGGCGGCGCAACTCGGCCTGATCGCAGCCGGTCTGGTGGCGCTGGTGTTGGGATCGGAGTATCTGGTGCAAGCTTCGGTGAGTTTTGCCAAGGCCATGGGCGTGAGCGATCTCATCATCGGCCTGACCATCGTTGCTGCTGGCACCAGCATGCCCGAGGTGGCTACCAGCATCACGGCCGCGATCAAGGGAGAACGCGACATCGCGGTGGGCAACGTCGTCGGCAGCAACACCTTCAACATCCTGGGCTGCCTGGGCTTGTCGGGGCTGGTGTCGGGCGACCTGGGTTTGGTGATGGCGCCTTCGCTGCTGGCCTTCGATATCTGGGTGATGTTGGCAGTGGCGCTGGCCTGCCTACCGGTCTTCATCACTGGCCGCGAGATCGCACGCTGGGAAGGTGGCGTCTTTCTCGGCTACTACATTGCGTACGTGACCTACCTGATCCTGGCAGCGCAGCAGCACGACGCGCTGCAGGCCTACTCTGGCGTGATGCTGGGCTTTGTCGTGCCGCTGACGGTGGTGACGCTGGTGGTGGCGCTGATTCGCCGCCCGCGCGCGTCGACGTAGTGCGCATGGTGCAAGTGCTTCGGGTTCAGGAAGCAGCCGGGGCCCGAATGAATGATCCTGGATCAGTCATCGGGTTGCCGTTGCTCAGTCCTTGCTCGGGGCCTTGGGCTTCAGGTACTTGCCCAGGAATTGCTCCATCGCGCCGTAGAACTCGAACTGGTTCTCTTCGTTGCGAAAGCCATGGCCTTCGTTGTCCTTCACCATGTAGGGCACGTCCACGCCGCGGGCCTTCAGCGCGGCCACCATCTGGTCGCTTTCGGCCTTGTTGACGCGCGGGTCGCGCGCGCCCTGCACCACCATCAGCGGCGTCTTTATCTTGTCTGCGTGCAGCGCCGGTGATGTGCGCGTCATGCGTTCCTTGTCGCGTTCGGGGTCGCCGACCATTTCCTTGAACTTCGGCAGAAAGGGCTTCCAGTACGGCGGAATGGTGTTCATGAAGGTGAACAGGTTGCTCACGCCCACGTAGTTGACGGCGGCGGCATACAGGTCGGGCGTGAAGGCCACGCCGGCCAAGGTGGCATAGCCACCGTAGCTGGCGCCGTAGATGCCCACGCGCGCCGGGTCGGCCACGCCTTGCTGCACGAGCCAGTTCACGCCGTCGGTGATGTCGTCCTGCATCTTCAGGCCCCATTGCCCGAAGCTGGCTTCCCAGAACTGGCGGCCGTAGCCGGTGGAGCCGCGGAAGTTCATCTGCAGCACACAGTAGCCGCGGTTGGCCAGAAACTGCACTTCGGGGTTGTAGCCCCAGATGTCGCGCGCCCAGGGGCCGCCATGCGGGTTGACGATGCAGGGCAGGGCTTTCGGCTCGCGTCCCACCGGCAGCGTCAGGTAGCCGTTGATGGTCAGCCCGTCGCGGCTCTTGTAGCTGATGGGCTTCATGGGCGCCATGTCGGCGGGGTCGATCTTGGGGTTGATTTCGCCCAGCAGGGTTAGGCTGTCGGCGCGCGCGTCGTAGATGTAGCGGCCACCCGGTGTGCGGTCGCTGCTGGCGGCGACGATGAACTTGTCCTCGGCCTTGGTGCCGCTTTGCAGCGTCACTTGCATGCCGGGCACCTTGGCGCCAATGCGCTCGTAAAGGACCTGCGTGCCGCGGTCGAAGAACTGCCGTTCCAGCTTGGCGGTGACGATGCTGGCATCGGTCAGCTTCTTCTTCAGGCGTGACCAGGTCACGCCGCCCAGGTCGACTTCGGGGTGCACGTAGACCACGGTTTCTGCATCGGGCCGCGCCGGGTCGATGGTGACCAGAGCCTTCTTGTCGCGCCCGCGGTTGCTGATGGCGTAAAGGCGCTTGTTGTCGGCTGTGAACACCGGCACCTCGACCTCGGTCTTGTAGTCGGTGGTGATGATCGGCTTGAACTCGCTCTTCTCATTGGCGCGGTACAGCACCACGCTGTTCAGACCTTCGCTGCGGAAGGCCAGGCGCAAGCGGCCAGCGTGGTCGGTGCCCCAGGCGACGATGTCGCCGGGGTTGCGCGCCACCAAGGTTTCGCGGCCGGTGCGCAGGTCGATGCGAAAGACGTCAAAGACTTGCGGGTCGCGCCGGTTGTGGCTGACCAGAATGTGGTGCGGGTCGTCGGGCAATTCGTCCAGAATTTCGGCGCGCACCTTGTCGCCGGGGGTCAGGTCGGTCACTTTGCCGGTCTTCACGTCGACCGAGACGACATGGAAGTTCTCGTCGCCGCCGAAGTCCTTGACGTACAGGATGCGCTGGCTGCCCTTCCACGAATAGATGCTGATGTCGCGCGCGGTCTCTGCGGTCAGCTGGCGCGCTTCGCCAACTGGCTTGCTGCCTTCCAGCGCCTGTACGAAAACGTTCAGGCGCCGCGGTGCGCCGTCGATCGAGACCGGCTGCATGAAGCCCAGCATCCTGCCGTCTTCGCTGAGCCGGAAGTAGGCCTTCTCGGGGTTGCTGAAGAAGTGGCGTACCGGCAGTTCTGGCGGTACGCGCGCGGCCTGGGCCTGGGCCTGTGCAGGGGTCGGCAGCGCAAAGGCGATGGACATGGCGCCAGCCACCAGCGCCAGGCTGAGGGTGAATGAGGTTCCGCGCTTCAGCAGTTTCATGGTGGTTCTCCGGGCTACAGGCAACAAGCAGCAGTGTGTGCCCCACTTGTCGGGGCGCCTATCCCTATGCGACGAACAACCGGGACGGCGGCTTGAACCGCAGCCTGGACCGCCAGCCGAAGTCAGCGAAACAAGCAAAGCCAGCGAAGTAGAGCTAGCAAAGTAGAGTCAGCGACACCACTGAAAGAAGAGGCAGTCATGCGCGTGGCGATCATGGGTTCAGGCGGTGTTGGCGCCTATGTCGGGGCTTGGCTGCAGGCGGCCGGACATGAGCTCGTCTTCATCGCCCGCGGGGCGCATCTGGCGGCTTTGCAGGCGCAGGGCTTGCAGATCGAACACCCGCAATTTGCGCTGCATCTGCCGCAGGTGCAGGCCAGTGCCGACCCGAAGACGGTCGGTGTGGTCGATCTCGTGGTGCTGGCGGTCAAGCTCTGGGATACCGAAGCAGCCGCCGTGCAGATGGCGCCCCTGGTCGGGCCCGGCACGCGCGTGCTGACGCTGCAAAACGGCATCGACAGCCTGGCCATGCTGGGCCGGCACCTGCCGCCGGCGCAGCTGCGCGGCGGGGTCATCTATGTCTCGGCGGTGATCGACCGGCCGGGTGTCATCCGCAGCCCGGGCGGGCTGAACATGATCGTGGCCGATGCTGCCAACGGCGACCCCGTGATGGCCGCGCTGGCCGAAACGGCTGCGCGCATGCGGGGCCTGGGCGTCAAGCTCAGCGACAACATCGGGCAGACGGTGTGGGAAAAGTTCGTGGCCCTGGCGGCCTTGTCTGCTGCCACTGCCTTGCTGCGCACCAGCATGGGCCCGATCCTGGCCCACCCCGAGACCTGTGCGCTACTACGCCAACTGCTCGAAGAGGCCATGGCCGTGGCGCAGGCCGCCGGGCAGCCCATGCGGGCGGGTCTGACGGACGAGACCATGGCCAAACTGGCTTTGATGCCGCCGCAGTTCCGGTCCTCGATGTCAGAAGATCTGGAACGCGGCAAGCCGCTGGAACTGGACTGGCTGTCCGGCCGCGTGCATGCACTGGGCCAGTCGCTGGCGGTGCCCACGCCCGCGCACAGCACGGTCTACCGTGCGCTGGTGCTGTACCGCGACGGCTCGGCCAAGTAAAAAGCCGGTGTTGCAGCCAGGTTGGGCTGCAACACCGGCTTGGGTGCGCGCTGGCTGCGCCGGCATCAGGGCCGCAAGGGCGAACCGGCCGGGTTCAGCGTTTGGCGGCCAATGCCGCTGGTGCCGTGGGCGCCAGCAGGCCCGGCAGTTGAATCTCGTCGCGCGACGCCGGCGCTGCAATGTGCAGGGCCACGGTGTTCGGGCCCGGGCCCTGGTTGGCAATGAACGAGAAGCGGAACATCGTGCCCCAGTTCAGCAGGTTGTTACGCGCACTGGAGAAGAAGAACAGGCGGCCGTCGCGCAGGTTGGGCGACCAGTCGTTCGCGCTGTCGGTGTCGCCGTCGCTGAAGCTGATGTCGGTCACCGTGGCCGTACCAACCGGAATGCGCACGAAGTCGAAACCGTTGGCGCTGATGACGCGCAAGTTCGGCTCGGCGCCCAGGGTCACGGGGCGCGAGAAGTCCAGGTTCATCACGGCGTAGTCATAGCGCCAGCGGCCGCCGCCCAGGTCTTGCACCTTCACCGCCACCTTGACGTTGCCTTCAGTGGTGCTCGAGAGCACGTTGCGCGCGTTCGGGCCGGGGTTGGCGGGGTCGACCCAACGGTCGATGACGGGGCCCAGGCGGTACTGGTCATTGCCGCCCACCACCCAGACCGAACCAGGGCGGTTGAAGGTGTTGCGGGTGCTGGCCATCGAGTTCATGACGTTGATGTCCTCGCGCGCCAGGTACCAGGACTCGAAGCGGTATGTCGCACCGGCGTGGGCCGCACCGCTGAACTGCGATTCACGCACCGTCAGGCGCTGGTCGTAAGCACCGTAACCCGAATTGTTCTGCACGCCGTCGCAATTCGTGTCGTAGACCGAACCGCAGCGCCCCCAGACGTTGGTGGCAGCGATGATCTCGCTGCGCGGGCCCAACGAATTGGCGCTGTCGTTGTTGCCCGTGCTGTAGACGTCTTCGCAGCCCCGGCCCAGGATGTTGCTGTTGTTGGGGTTCTCCAGGCACCGGGTGTTCAGCGTCAGGAATGCGTGTTTGACGCCAGAGCGCCCGATCTGGTCGATGGAGCCGTCGACATTGAAGCGGTACAGGTTCCAGATCAGGTAGGGGTGCTGGTCGTTGTTGTACGGGGGTAAGGGCGCACTGAACTTCTGATACCAGGGAATGTCGGCGGCGTAGAGCGCCGTGCTGGTGCCCATGGTGTCGCCCGGCACGGTCGCCCCGGCGGTGCCGTTGTTGATGTTGTTCTTCAAAGTCGAAGACGGCGCGAACACGGCCAGGCCGTTGCCGCCCGCGCCCGTGCAGCCTAGGCAGCGCATGTACTGCGTGTTGAAGCTCAGCATGAACAGGTCGGCCTGATAGGTGGCGCCGGGAACGCCAGGCACTGCCGTGCCGTGCCACTTGCGGGTCACATTCTCTGGCACTGTGCCCGTGCCCTGGCGCACGACATCGGTGTTCAGCTCCATGTCGGCAATGGCCCAGTCGGCCACTTCCGGGGCGCCGATGCGCTGCGCCAGTTCAGGCGTGATGCGCAGGTCCATCGTGCGCACGGCCAGGCGCGAGTTGTCGTTGGTCAGTTCGTACATCAGGCGGTCGATGTAGAACCAGGCCTTGCCGTCGCTGCTGACGAGGTCCAGGATGGGCTTGTCGCTGCCGACGCGCGGCACCAGGCGGAAGTTGGTCAGGTCGATACGGCCGGCCGGCGTGTCGATGAGGTAACCGCCGCGGGCCTGCAGCGAACCGCCGCGGAAGGCCGCCAGGTTGTTGTTGCGGACGTCGAATTCCAGCGTGCCTGCCTGGCTCACGTCGAACTGTTCGCTCAGCAGCCAGCTCAGTTCGGCATAGCGGCCCACGGCCGGGCTGAAGCGCAGACCCAGGTCGGCAGCCAGTTCGCGGTTCCAGCGCATACCCACGGTGCCGCCCCATGCCGTCCAGTACTGCGATCTGGCTGCATTGTCGGCCCCCGCCTGGCGCGTGGGTTCTGCCGCCAGCACCGGGCTTGCGCCCAGAATGCTGGCCGCGGCCAAGGCCAGGACCGAGATCACGTGATGTCGCGAAAACTGCATGTCAACGTCTCCAAAAGAGTGGCGGGCGATCCGCAAATGTGAGGGTCATGCTACGGGACACCGTGCAGAAGCCATACCGTGTCTACCCCCACGAATGCGGGGGTGGCTTGCAGCTGGCGCAAGGCAGACCCACATGGCCGACCGAAGTCCTGCGTCGCCCTAAGATAGGCAAACCTTCATCCGCCACCCGCCCGCGCACCATGCAACACGCCCAAGCCATCGTCTTCGACGCCCCGCAGCAGTTGTCCGTCCAGACGCTGGAACTCAAGCCCTTTGAAGCCGGCGACCTGGAGATCGAAGTCAGCCACAGCGGCATCAGCACCGGCACCGAACGCCTGCTCTGGGACGGTGAGATGCCGGCCTTCCCCGGGCTGGGCTACCCGCTCGTGCCGGGCTACGAGACCGTCGGTACCGTGGTGCGTGCCGGTGAAGAAGCGGCCCTGGCAGCCTCTGTGGCGATAGGCAGCACGGTTTTCGTGCCCGGGTCTTACAGCTTTCAGGGCGTGCGAAACATCTTCGGCGGTGCTGGCTCACGCCTGCGCGTGGCGCACACGCGGGTGGTGCCGGTGGCGGCTGAAATGGGGCCACGTGCCGTGCTGCTGGCCCTGGCAGCCACCTGTTACCACGCAGTGGCTTTCGGCGGCCAGCGCCAGCCGCTGGTGCTGCCAGACCTGGTGGTCGGCCATGGCGTGATGGGCCGGCTCTTGGCGCGCATCTGCCTGGCCTTGGGCGGGCCGGCGCCAGTTGTCTGGGAAACCCAAGCGCTGCGCCGTGGCGGAACCGTGGGTTACGACTGCATCCACCCGGACGAAGACACGCGAAAAAACTACCGCTGCATCGTCGACGTCAGCGGCGACAGCAGCCTGCTCGACCGGCTGATAGCGCGCCTGGGCCCGGGCGGCGAGGTCATTCTGGCGGGCTTTTACAAGCAGCCGCTGGCCTTCGCTTTCGCGCCCGCCTTCATGCGCGAAGCCAGCATTCGCATTGCCGCGCAATGGCAGCCGCACGACCTGCAGGCCGTGACGGTGCTGGCGCAAAGCGGCGCGCTGTCGCTGGACGGACTGATCACGCACACCCTGCCGCTGGGCCGCGCGCGCGAAGCCTACGAAACGGCCTTCGGCGACCCGCAGTGCCTGAAGATGATGCTCGATTGGAGAACATGAAGTGGCGCCCCTTAGCGGGTTGATGGTGCCCCCAAGCTCGCTGTCGCTCGCTGCCCACCGACGGGGATGTCCGCCGATGGACCGGCAGAGCCGGATCCGTGGCGGGAAGCTGGAGTGCACTTTTTTTGGGGAGCTGACTTGAGTCGTCGCGTCTTGATGCTGGGTGCTACCGGCACCATTGGGCGCGCCACCGTGCGCGCGCTGTGCGATCGCGGGCATCAGGTGGTCTGCGTCATGCGCAGCCCGCCGAAGGCCGAAGTGGGGTTGCCGGCCGCTGCCGAAGTGCGCGTCTGCGACGTCACCGATGCCGCCTCGCTGCAGCGCGAAGGCCTGCGTGGCGCGCGCTTCGATGTGCTGGTTTCGTGCATGGCCTCGCGCACCGGCGCGCCGAAAGATGCCTGGGCCATCGACCACGCCGCGCATGTGCTGGCTTTGCAGGCGGCGCAGCAGGCGGGTGTGAAGCAGATGGTGCTGCTGTCGGCCATCTGTGTGCAAAAGCCATTGTTGGCCTTCCAGAACGCCAAGCTGGCGTTCGAGAAAGCGCTGGTCGATTCAGGTCTGACTTATTCGATCGTGCGGCCGACAGCGTTCTTCAAGTCGCTGTCCGGGCAGGTCCAACGCGTGAAAAAGGGCAAGCCCTTTTTGATCTTCGGTGACGGCCAGTTGACCGCCTGCAAGCCCATCAGCGACGACGACCTGGGCGACTACCTGGCCGGCTGTCTGGACGACCCCACGCGCCACAACCGCGTGCTGCCGATTGGCGGGCCCGGCCCGGCCATCACGCCGCGCGAACAGGGCGAAGAACTGTTCCGGCTGCTGGGCCGCGCGCCGCGTTTCAAGCAGGTACCGGTGGGGCTTCTCGACACCATCGTGGCCGTGCTCGGCACAGTTGGGCGCGTGCTGCCACCGCTGGCGGCGAAGGCCGAACTGGCGCGCATCGGTCGCTACTACGCCACCGAATCGATGCTGGTGCTGGACCCGCAGACTGGCCGCTACGACGCTGCGGCCACGCCGTCTTTCGGTCGGCAGACGCTGTTCGGCTACTACGCGCAGTTGCTGGCCGGCCAGGCCAGCGCCGAACGCGGCGAGCACGCGGTTTTTTAGGGCCAGACAGAACGATTTGGAAGCCTTCCTGGTCTCGACCGGCATCGTTGCCCTGGGTGAAATGGGTGACAAGACGCAGTTGCTGGCCGTCTTGCTGGCCGCACGCTTTCGCAAGCCCTTGCCCATCATTGCCGGCATCTTCATTGCCACGCTGGCCAACCACGCGCTGGCCGGGGCGGTGGGCGGCTGGGTTGCGCAGGCGTTGGGCCCGGATGTTCTGCGCTGGGTGGTGGGCCTGTCGTTCCTGGCCGTGGCGGCCTGGATGCTGGTGCCCGACAAGCTGGACGACGATGTGCCCGGCGGGCGTCTGCGCCTGGGCGTCTTCGGCACCACGGTACTGGCTTTCTTCATTGCCGAAATGGGCGACAAGACCCAGATTGCCACCGTGGCCCTGGCCGCGCGCTATGCCGACATCGTGGCCGTGGTCGCCGGCAGCACACTGGGCATGATGCTGGCCAATGTTCCCGCTGTTTACCTGGGCGACCGGGTCGCGCGCAAAGTGTCGATGCGGCTGGTACACGGCATTGCCGCCGCCCTATTTGCCTTGCTGGGTGTGCTGACGCTGCTGAACGTCGGACAGCTTTTTTAGGCACTTCCCGCAGCGCGCAGCGTCCAGTGCGCAGTTCGGTGCCACATCCAACCGTGCCCCTCAGACCCGGGCCGTGGGCAACTCGATGCGAACCTCAGTGCCCGGGCCGCCCGGGCCATGCGCGCGCCCCCCGGCCGGTGACTGCCATGTCAGCCTGGCCCCGATGCGCTGCGCGCGCTGCAGCATGTTTCGAGTGCCGCGGCCGCTGCCTGGCGGGGGGCCCTGCAGACCTTCGTTTTGCAGACGGTCGCCCGGCAGGCCGCAGCCGTTGTCGATCAGACTGACGACGATGTGGCGGCCATCGGCCGTGGCTTCGCTGCGCAGCGTGACGCGTGTGGCCTGGGCGTGGTGCAGCACGTTGTTCAGTGCTTCCTGGACGATGCGCACCAGTTCGCGCCCGCCGCTGCCTTCCAGCGCTGGCAGGCAAGGCGCCTCGGCCACTTGCCAAGCCAGGGTCAGGCCGGCCGCGCGCAGCCCGGGTTCGGCGCGGTGGCGCACGCTGGCCAGCAGCAGGCCCAGGTCGCCATCGGCCACCGACAGCGTGTCGACGGTCAGGCGCATCTCTTGAATGCAGCTGTCCAGTGCGCTGGCCATCTCGCTGCTGCTCATCAGGCCGGTCTGGGCGTTCATCTTGGCCGTCATCAACTGCGAGCCCAGCCCGTCGTGCATTTCCTGCAGCAGGCGTTCACGTTCGGTCACGGCCATGCGCTGGTTTTCGCTGGCCTGCAGGGCGCCAAAGCTGGCCTGCAGTTCGCGGGTGCGGGCCGTTAGCGCCGTGCTGGCTTCCAGGCGCAATTCACGTTCACGCTGCGCGCTGCGCACGAAGTGGCGGTACAGCAGGCTACCCATCCACAACACCCATGCGCCGTGGGCCACCACGTTCAAGTCGACCACCGCCAAACGGCCCGGCAGCACCAGGGCGAACAAGCTCACATAGGCCCAGATGCACAGCGACAGACCCACCAGCGCCGCTGTGGCGATGCGCTCCAAGCTCGGTTGGCGGGCCAGGGCCCGCAGCGCCAGCGCGGTGGCCAGCATCAGCACGGCCAGCCGGCTGCCCAGCGCCCACCAGGGCCAGGGCTGGGAGAAGTCGTTCCACGGCAGGTCCAGCGCAGCGGCCGCGCCGTCGATCAGCGCCCCGACACAGCCGTAAGCCAGCGCCCAGCGCATCGCCCAGGCGTCGTGCGGACGGGCCAGGCGAACCACGGTGGCCAGCAGCAGGGCCTTGGCGCCGACATCGGCCACGTCCAGCAGCATGCGCCACCAGGGGCTGGGCAGCGGCTGCTGCGCAAGCAGGTAGGGGCTGAGAAGAAAGGCCAGCAGCAGCAGGTGCGCGCCCGCCAGCGCGTAGGCCAGGGCATCGCGGTGCGCCAGCCAGATGCCGATCAGGAACAGCCCTACCACCAGGGCCGCCACCGCCGTGGCCGTGCGCAGGCCCAGCCATAGGTCGCGTGCGCTGTACAGGCTGGCCAGGGCAGCTTTCGGCCCCAGGTACACGCTGGAGACACTGTGGATCTCGGCCGCGCCCAGGCGCAACTGCAGTACGTGCCGACCGGGGGTCAACCACGAAGGCGGCACATTGACATGCAGCATCTGGCTGCCCAGTTTCAATTCGCGGCTGCGCTGGTCGATCTGCTCGGGCGGCGTCGACTGCGCCAGCAACTGGCCGTCCAGATAGACCAGCAGATGGCGCCGGTGCGTTACCTGCAGCGCCCAGGCGCCTTCGGCTTGTGACGACAGCTCGAAGGGCAGCAACAGCCATCGCGGCTGGCGGCCGGTATGGCGCTGCAGGGTCAGGGGCAGTTGGCCGGGCTGCACGGCCGTTTGCGACAGATCAGGTGGCACGAGCCCGCCTTGTTCGACCAGCAGGCCTTGCTGCAGGTGGATGACGGCCGGGTTCATTGCCGTCGCCGGGCGCTGGCTGCCGATGTGCAGCAGCAGGGTCAGCAGCAGCGGCACCAGGCACACCAGCACGGCCAGACCCCATGCAGGTGGGGGCAGCATCGCAGACGTCGGCGGCATTGGCGCGCTGGTCGGCAGGTCGAGCGATGAGGCAGCGTTTGGCGGGGTATTCACGGCAGACTGAAGTATGCGGCGCGCATCTTGCGGCAAGATGTATCTGGTCTGCCTTGCGAACCGCCTTGCGAACCGCCTTGTGAACCGCCTTGTGAACCGCCTTAAGAACCCGCCTTTCGAACCGCCTCGCAACCCGCCATGCACACCGCCATGCACACCACCGTGGATACCAAAACCCACACCAAAACCCGCACTGAACAGGACACCCCGATGTTTCGTACCGCCCGCCGCACCCTGACCCTGGGTCTGTCTGTTTTGGCATCTGCCACCGGCCTGCTGGCCGCCGCGCCCGCGCTGGCGCAGGAGAAGTTCAGCTTCATGACGAACTGGTACGCGCAGGCCGAACACGGCGGCTTCTACCAGGCGCAGGCCAGCGGCTTGTACAAGGCCGCGGGGCTGGACGTGACGCTGAAGATGGGCGGCCCCCAGGTCAACGGCATGCAACTGCTGGCCGCCGGCCGGACCGACTGCTTCATGGGCTACGACATGCAGACCATGAAAGCCTGGGAACAGGGCATACCGGCTGTGACCGTGGCCGCAGCTTTTCAGAAAGACGCCGCGGTGCTGATTGCCCACCCCGGCGTGGTCAATCGGCTCGAGGACCTGAAGGGCAAGACGATTCTGATTTCGGCCGCCTCGCAAACATCGTTCTGGCCATGGCTGCGCAACACTTACGGCTTGCAGGACAGCCAGACCCGACCGTACACCTTCAACGTGCAGCCTTTCGTGGCCGACAAGAACGTGGTGCAGCAGGGCTACCTGTCCAGCGAACCCCATGCCATCGAAAAGCAGGCCGGCTTCAAGCCGAAAGTCTTCTTGCTGGCAGACCACGGCTGGCCGCCCTATTCGACCACCATCGTCTGCATGGAAAGGACAGTGCGCGAACGCCCGCAAGCCGTGGCCGCCTTTCTGAAGGCCAGCATGGAAGGCTGGAAGGCCTACCTCAAAGGCGACCCGAGCGCTGCCAACGCCATGATCAAGAAGGACAACCCGGCCATGACGGACGACAGCATCGCCGTCGGCATCCGCCTGATGAACGAGACGGGCATCGTCTTCGGTGGCGACGCCGCCACCCTGGGCGTGGGTGTGATCACCGACGCCCGCATGAAGGCGACCTACGACATGATGGTGGCGATGAAGCTGCTGGACCCGCGCAAAGTCGACCTGAAGCGCACCTACACGACGCAGTTCGTGCGCGCCATGAAGGTGCTGCCCTGATGCGCCTGGCTGCGGTTTGAGCCCGGCCGTTGCGCTGTCTGCCGGCCCGCCTGTATTTGTGGCGCGCCTGTGACTGCGCCTGTGACTGCGCCTGTGACTGCGCTTGTGCCTGCGCCTGTGCCTGTGCCTGCGCTTGTGTCTGACCCCATGGTCGTGCCCGTGGTCCAGGCCCTGGCCGCCGGCAAGACCTACCCCAACGGCACCCAGGCCCTTTTGCCGCTGGACCTGCGGGTGCAGCCCGGTGAATTCGTCACCTTGCTGGGCCCATCGGGCTGCGGCAAGAGCACCTTGCTGAAGATGGTGGCTGGCCTGCTGGCCCCCAGCAGCGGCCAGCTGCAGCTGTGGGGCCAGTCGGCAGAACAAATGCAGGCCCGGGGCCAGGCGGGGGAACAGGGCTTGAGCTTCGTTTTCCAGGAAGCCACCCTCATGCCCTGGGCACGGGTGCGCGCCAACGTGCGCCTGCCGCTGGACCTGGCCGGTGTACCGCGCGCGGCGGCCGACGAACGCGTACGCGCGGCACTGCGCCTGGTGGGGCTGCAGGCTTTCGAAGACGCGCTGCCGCGCGAACTCTCAGGCGGCATGCAGATGCGCGTGTCGATCGCCCGCGGCCTGGTCACGCGCCCGGCACTACTGTTGATGGACGAGCCTTTCGGCGCGCTGGACGAAATCACCCGCCACCGGCTGGACAGCGACCTGCTGGCGCTGTGGCAGGCGCAAGCGCTGACGGTGCTGTTCGTCACCCATTCCATTTACGAAGCGGTGTACCTGTCCACACGCGTGCTCGTGATGGGCGCGCGCCCGGGGCGGGTGGTGGACGAGGTCTTGATCGACGAACCCCACCCGCGCGGCCCCGACTTCCGGGTCTCCACTGCCTTCAGCCACCATGCCCGGCGCCTGCAGGAAAGCCTGCTGGCGGCCAGCGGCCAAAGCAGCCCGAACGCGGCATGACCGGCAGCGCCGCGCCCCGCGTGCTGTGGCCCGTGGCCGTGGCCGTGGCACTGCTGCTGCTGTGGCAGGCCGGCGTGGTGGCCTTCGACGTGCCAGTGTTTCTGGTGCCCAGCCCGCTGCGCGTGGCGCAAACTCTGGTCGAGGACGCGGGGCTGCTGTTCAGCGCGCTCTGGGTGACGCTGAAGGTCACGCTGCTGGCCTTGCTGTGCGCCACCGTGCTGGGGGTGCTGATCGCCTTTGCCTTCGTG
>JBBQAW010000014.1:0-28689 GCA_038316815.1 Burkholderiales bacterium | reverse complement strand
CTGCAAGCCGAAACCTTGTGGGTGGACGGCAGTGACCTGCGCCAGCCGCGCGCGCTCAGCCGCCTCGCCGCACCGGGGGCCACCTTGCTGGTCTGGAATGCCAGTCTTGGACAGAGGGACACCCTGCGTGCAGGCGGTTTCGTCAGAGAAGTCAGCAGCGACGGCCAGGCCGATGTCGAACGCTGGAATTACGCGCCGCGCACAGGCGTGCGTGCCGCCGCGACGCCGCCCGAAACGCCCGAAACGCCCGAATCGCGAGAAGCCCGACAAGCGCGAGAAGCGTCGCGGCAAGCAGCGCCAGGTGCAGCGCTACATGCAAAGCTACATGCAAGGCTACAAGCAACGCCACAAGCAACGCTACAAGCAAAGCCACAAGCAACGCCACATGCAACGCCACATGCAACGCAGCATGCAACGCAGCATGCAACGCGACATGCAACGCGACACGCCGTCATCATCGGCGCCGGCATCGCAGGCGCCTGCGCTGCGGCGGCGCTGGCGCAGCGTGGCTGGGCCTGCACCGTGCTGGACGCACGCGCCCTGCCTGCCCGCGGGGCGTCTGGCAACCCGGCGGCGCTGGTGCATGGCACCGTGCATGCGGCCGACGGCACACACGCCCGCTTCACACGGGCAGCGGCGCTGCACGCGCAACGCGTCTACGCCGGCCTGCTGACGCGTGGCCTACCCGGGTCGCTGCAGGGCCTGCTGCGCAGACAGGCCGAAGCACCCACCGAACGGCCGCCCACCGACTGGGCCCAGGCCTGGACAGCCAGCCAACTGCAGGCCCGGGGCAGCGGTTTGCTGGCCGACAGCGCCTGGTTCTTCCCCGGCGCGGGTTGGCTCGACGCTGCCGCCGCCGTGCAGGCGTTGTTGGCCACTCCCGGCGTCACTTTCAGCGGCCAGGCCGTGGCCGCCCAACTGCAGCGCGCCGACGGCGACTGGTGCGTTCTGGACGCGCAAGGCCAGGCGCTGGCGCGCGCGCCCGTGCTCGTGCTGACCCTGGCCGCGGCAGGCGATCTGGTGGCGCCCAGCTTGGGGGCACTGCTGCAGTCTGCCGGGGCCCTGTCCCCGCCCCTGACCCGCACGCGCGGCCAGGTCAGCTGGTTCGACCATGCGTCACCTGCTTTGCCCTGGCCGGTGGCCGGGGGCGGCTACGCGCTACGCTGCGATCTAGCAGGCCAGACCAGCGTGCTGTGCGGCGCCACGACGCAGGAAGACGACGATGACGCCGAAATCCGCGCCGCCGACCATGTCCACAACCTGGCGCGCCTGCAAACGCTGACCGGCATCACGCCGCTGCCCGATGCCCGGCTGCACGGCCGCGTCGGCTGGCGTGAACGCACGCCTGACCGCCTGCCCCTGGTCGGCCCGTTGCCAGCGGCCGATATGCTGAGCGCACTGCCCCCTGCCAGCGACCAACGGCTGGCCCGCTTGCCGCGTGTGCCGGGCTTGTTCATGCTGGGGGGGATGGCCGGCCGGGGCTTCACCTGGGGCCCGCTGGCGGGAGAAGTGCTGGCCAGCCTGATCGACGGCAGCCTGCTGCCGCTGGAAGGCGAATTGCTGGATGCGCTCGACCCAGCGCGTTTTTGGCTGCGCCAGTCGCGCCGGGCGACTGGCTAAATCTTCACTCAGCCGCCCGTGGCGGCGGGGGGCTGCCCGCTGGTGGCGACGGGTTCGCCGTCGCCGTCGCTGTCGTCGTCAGGCGCGCCGTCATCAGGCGGCAGGCCGGCGGCCTTGCGGGCGGCCCGCTCTTTTTCCTTCTCTTCTTTCTTCTTCTTCTTGGCGATCTCGCGCTGGCGTTTTTCGAATGAATAGTTGGGCTTGGCCACCGTGGTCCTTGGCTGGGTCAAAACATGTATGAGAACACAAGTGCCGAGCACCGATCAGTAGGTGATGGTCTGCACGCCCTGCGCCGTGCCCAGAAGGCACACCTGGGCCCGGTTGCGTGCGAAAAGGCCGACGGTGACGACGCCCGGCCACTGATTGACTTCGGCCTCCAGCGTCAGCGGGTCGGTGATCTGCAGGCCATGCACGTCCAGGATGGGGTGGCCGTTGTCGGTCAGCAGCCCGGCACGCAGCACGGCGCGCCCGCCGATGGTGGCAAAGCGCCGCTGCAATTGGGGCACGGCCAGGTCGATCACCTCTACCGGCAGCGGGAATGCCCCGAGCACGGCCACGCGCTTGGACGCGTCGGCAATGCAGACGAAGCGCGCGGCCAGGTCGGCAACGATCTTTTCGCGCGTCAGCGCAGCGCCGCCGCCCTTGATCATGAAGCCGTGGCCATCGATTTCGTCCGCGCCGTCGATGTAGACCGGCAGGCTGTCAACCTGGCCGGCCAGGCGCACGGGAATGCCCGCCGCCTGCAGCCGCTGCGTGCTGGCCACCGAACTGCTGACGGCCCCGGCAATCTGCCCCTTCATGCCCGCCAGCGCCGCAATGAAGTGGTTGACCGTGGAACCCGTGCCCACGCCCACCCACTGGCCGGGTTGCACATAGGCCAGCGCCGCCTGGGCCACCAGGGCCTTGAGTTCGTCTTGTGTCATGGCGGCAATTATCCGCAGGCGCCAGGCAAACCGGGCCACGCTGAGACAATCCACGCCATGCCGCTTGTCCCCTACGCCCTGACCCGCCCCTTCCTGTTCGGCCTGGACCCGGAAGCCGCGCACGACCTCACCCTGGCCAGCATCGCACGGCTGCAGAACACGCCCGCGCAATGCCTGTGGGCCCAGCCGCGCACGTCCGACCCCGTCACCGTGGCCGGGTTGAACTTCTCCAACCGCGTGGGCCTGGCCGCGGGCCTGGACAAGAACGGCCGCTGCATCGACGGTCTGGGCGCGATGGGATTCGGCTTCATCGAGGTCGGCACCGTCACCCCGCTGGGCCAGGCCGGCAACCCAAAGCCTCGCATGTTCAGGCTGCCGGCCCGGCAGGCGCTGATCAACCGGCTGGGGTTCAACAACGAAGGCCTGGCCGCCTTCGTGGCCAACGTCAGGCGCGCTCACAGCTTCCGCCGGGCCGGCGGCATCGTCGGGCTGAACATCGGCAAGAACGCGACCACGCCCATCGAGCGCGCGGCCGACGACTATTTGCTGGGCCTGGACGGTGTGTATCCGCATGCTGACTACGTCACCGTCAACATCAGCAGCCCCAACACCCAGAACCTGCGCGCACTGCAAAGCGACGCGGCGCTGGACGCGCTGCTCTCGGCCCTGCAGGAACGCCGCGCCCAGCTGGCCACCCAGCACGGCAAGACGGTGCCGATGTTCGTGAAGATTGCGCCCGACCTGGACGAAGCCCAGGTCAGCGTGATGGCCGCCACGTTGCGCAAGTGCGGCATCGACGGCGTCATTGCCACCAACACCACCCTGTCGCGCGACGCTGTGCAAGGCCTGCCGCATGCACAGGAAACCGGCGGCCTGTCGGGCGCGCCGGTGCTGGCGGCCAGCAACCGCGTCATCGCGCAACTGCGCGCGGCGCTGGGCAGCGGCTACCCCATCATCGGCGTGGGCGGGGTGATGAGCGGCACAGATGCGCAGTCAAAAATCGCCGCCGGGGCCGACCTGGTGCAGATCTACACCGGGCTGATCTACCGCGGCCCCGAACTGGTGACAGAGGCCGCGCGCGCACTGGCGAAAGCCGCTAGGCCGGCCGCACACCCAAGGCCCAGGCCAGCAGGGTGAAGCTGAGGAAGGCCAGCACCGTGCTGGTCATGATGATGCGCGCGATGCGGCCGTTGTCGGCGCCATAGCGTTCAGCCAGCAGCGACACATTGCTGGCGCTGGGCAGCGCCGCAGCCAGGGTCAGCACCACCACCTGAAACTTCGTCAACGGCGCCCCCAGCGCCAGCGCTGAACTTGCCAGAACCAGCACCAGCAGCGGGTGCAAGAGAAGCTTGATCAAGGCCGCGGGCAGGTAGTCGCCCAGCGGCGTGCGCGTGTGCGCATGCTGGCTGGCACGCCACAACACCGCGCCAATGGTGAACAGCGCCACCGGGCTGGCGGCGTCGGCCAGCATGCGCACCACCACTTCCACCGGCCCCGACAGGCCCATACCCGTGGCCGAGAAAGCCACACCCAGCCCGATCGACCAAGGCAGCGGGTTCGACAGCGCGCCGCGCAACGCCCGCAGCGCTGCCGTGCGTGCGCCATGCGCCGCCGCGCCGTGGGCCTGGGCCAGCGCAATGCACAGGCTGCTGGTAATGAACAGGTCGGCCAGGATGGTGCAAATTACCGGCCCGGCCGCCGCCGGCCCCAGCAAGGCCACGAGCAAGGGCACGCCCATGAAGCCGGTGTTCGGGAAAGCCGCCACCAGAGCGCCGAAGGACGCGTCTTTCAAGTGCACGCGTTCGTTCAGGCTCACCGCCACAGTGAAGAAGACGATCAGCAGCGCCGCGCTCAGATAGACCAGCAGCATGGCCGGGTTGAGCAGGTCGAACACCGGCGTGTTCATGCCGAACCTGAACAGCAGGCAGGGCAGCGCGAAGTAAAGGACGAAGGCGTTCAGGCCCGGTATGGCGCTTTCCGGCAGCACGTGGCGCCGGGCGGCCAGGTAGCCCGCCAGGACGAGGGCGAAGAACGGTATGGTGACGGCAAGGGTGGCCTGCATGAGGCGCCAAGTATCGCAACTGCAACCCGCGTGGGCTGCCACCGGTGCCTTCCAGCTTCATCCGTCCAAACTCAACCAAGCGTGCCTGGTACCCCACAGGCTGCCGTTTGTCGCACTGGCGATACAGGGTTGTGGCGCATTGCCTATGCTCCAGGGTTTACGCAATCTTCAAGGTGCACTTCCCATGTCCGATGACCGCCAGCGCATGTCCTTCTTTGGCCGCCTGTGGTGGCTCGTGGACGCCACCCGCCGCACCGTGCTGAACCTGCTCTTTCTTGCGCTGCTGGGCGCCTTGCTGTGGCTGATTTTCAAGCCCGGCACCCCGGCGCTGCAGGACAAGACAGCCCTGGTGCTGAACCTGGCCGGCCCGGTGACTGAACAAAAGAGCGGCAGCGCCCGCAGCAGCGCACTGAAGCAGTTGCAGGGCGATGACATGGCGCAGACCCAGCTGCGCGACGTGCTGGCCGTGCTGGACGCTGCCGCCAAAGACCCGAAAGTGCCGCACGTGGTGCTGGCGCTGGACGACTTCGGCGGCGCCGGCCTGGCCACGCTGCGCGAAGTGGCCGCCGCCATCGACCGCTTCAAGGCCAGCGGCAAGCCGGTCTACGCCTGGGGCGCCAATTACGATCAGCGCAGCTACTTCCTGGCTTCGCACGCCACCGAAGTGTGGCTGCACCCGATGGGCATGTTGCTGGTTGAAGGCTATGGCCGCCCGCGCAACTATTACAAAGACGCTTTCGACAAGTTCGGTATTCAGGCCACGGTGCTGCGCGTGGGCAAGTACAAGAACTTTGGTGAAGGCTTCTCGGCCAATGCGCCTTCGGCCGAGACACTGGAATCCGAGAAATTCCTGTACGACGGCCTGTGGGCCACTTGGCTGAAAAGCGTGGAGACGGCGCGCGAGCTGCCTGTCGGCAGCATCACCGCCTTCATCGATGCCTTGCCCGAGCGGATGGACGCCGCCGGCGGCAACCTGGCGCAACTGGTGCTGAAGGAAAAGCTCGTCGACAGCCTGAAAACGCGCGACGAGATGCGCGCTTTTCTCGTCGACAAGGGGGCCAAGGACGACAAGGGCGAAAGTTTCCGTCAGGTCGACTTCAATGACTATCTGGCCCGCATCAAGCCCGACACCGAAGGCGACGCCGTGGGCGTGATCGTGGCCGAAGGCGAGATTGGCGACGGCCAGGCGCCGGGCGGCAGCATCGGCGGCGAATCGACCTCGGCGCTGATTCGCAAGGCACGCGAAGACAAGACCATCAAGGCTCTGGTGCTGCGCGTCGATTCTCCTGGCGGCAGCGCCTACGGCTCTGAACTGATTCGCCGCGAACTGGAACTGACCCGCGCGGCGGGCAAGCCCGTGGTGGTGTCGATGGGCGACCTGGCAGCTTCAGGCGGCTACTGGATCAGCATGTCCGCCGACGAAGTGATTGCCGACGAGGCCACCATCACCGGCAGCATCGGCGTGCTGGCCGTCCTGCCCAGCATCAAAGGCGCGATGGACAAGGTGGGCATCAACACCGCCGGCTACGGCACCACCTGGCTGGCCGGCGCTCTGGACCCGCGCAAGCCGACAGACCCGCGTGTGGCCGGCCTGGTACAGGCGGCCATCGACCACGTTTACGCCGACTTCACGCAGGCCGCCGCCAAGGCGCGCAACACGACGCCAGAGAAGATCGACGAAGTCGCCCAGGGCCGTGTGTGGACAGGAACGCAAGCGCTGGAACGGGGCCTGGTCGACAAGGTGGGCAGCTACCGCGACGCCCTCACCGCCGCCGCCACGCGTGCCAGGCTGGGCGGCGAGCCGCGCGTGCGCTACATCGAGCGTGAAGCGAGCCGGTTTCAGCAGCTGATGATGCAATTCGGCGTCAGCGAAACCAGCCTGGCGGCGCGGCTGGTGGCCGCTGTGGCCCCTGGCCTGACGCTGCCCAGCCCCATGCAGGCCCTGCTGCCAGGCGCGCCCCAGGCCGTGGTCGACGGCGTGCAGCGCGACCTGGGCTGGCTGGCCAGCACGGCAGAACAACGCCGGCCTTTTGAGGCCGTGGTGCACTGCCTGTGTACTGCGCCGTAGGCCATGCCGGCGCCCGGCTGCGGCCGGGCCATCGTCAGAGGTTGCCCTGCGCCCAGGGGCCAGAAATCGCCACGGTGATGCCCGGCGTCTGGATGCTGGCGAACAGCACCCGGCCACTGGGGTCGAAGCAGGCGCCGCAGAACTCGAAACCCCGGTAGTCCCCGGGCGGCACCGTCTTGCCGGCAGCAGAAACTTCGGCCGCGCTGAGCTGCACGTTGTTCTTGCAGAAGATGTAGGCCTGGCCGGCCGCATTCAGGCCCAGCAACCGGCTGCCGTTGCCGAAGGCGTCCGGGCTGGCGCCGCCGTCTTCGCACAGCACGATGCCGCCGCGCGGGCTGACGGTGACGTTGTCCGGGTTGTTGCCGGCCGTGGCCGCGCCGCTGACGAACAGGGCGCGCACGCGCATCGTCGACAGGCTCAGCTCCCAGACGCAGCCTTCGCCCTGGCCCGGCCGGTTGTTGCCGTCCAGCCCGGCACCGGTGTCGACGATGAACATCTTGCCAGCCGCATGCCAGATGCCTTCGCCGCGGCTCATGCGCGCGCAGCCCTGGGCCAGGGCCTGAATCGTCGGGCCGGCCATCGCGGCCAGCGCCACGCCACCGGGCAGGCCGACCACGGTGCGCGGGTCGGCATCGGGGTTGTCGATCGTCACCCACTCGAGTTCGTATTCGTCGCCGATGTCCGGGTTCAGCAAACCCTGGTTGTTGGTCTGCAACAGCGTCAGCGGCTGGGCCTGGCGCACGATGGCGCGCACGCGCGCGGCCTGCAGCGTGCCGCCTTGCTGCAGCGAACCGATCTGGCCGCTGATGTTGAACGGCAGGTAGCGGTAAAGCGCCGCGGCGTTGCGGTTGTCCTCGGTCAGGTAGACCGCGCCGCTGGCCGGGTCCACCGCCACGGCCTCGTGCACAAAGCGGCCCATGCCGACGATGGGCGTGGCCAGGGAGGCATTGGCATCCACCGCGGACTCGTAGACATAGCCGTGTTTGCGGCCCCCGATGCCCGAGAAGTCAAACACCGTTTCTTCACAGGTCAGCCAGCTGCCCCAAGGGGTGGGGCCGCCGGCGCAGTTGCCCAGCGTGCCGCCCAACGAGCCGTAAGAACCCACCCAGCGGCCGTCGCGGAAGACCAGGTTGGTCGTGCCGCCACCGGCCACGCCGACAAAGGGCGTGGGATTGGGCGCCGCCGGGTTGGTGACGACGCCGCTGGCGCCCACCCGAACCGTCAGCGCGCCACCGATGGTGACGATGCCGTTGACTTGACCGGGGGCGTAGACCTGCGGTGCCAGGATGGCGTCAGCGGGGCCGCTGGCCAGGGCACGTTCGTGATTGCGCACGAGAACGATCTCGGTGCTGCGGCTGTCGCGTGCAACGCGGGCGCTGCGCACCACGGCCATGCCGTCGTGGTTCGAAGGCGTGGGTCGGCCGTCGCTCATGATGTCGCCCGTCCAGCCCTGGCTGCGGTAGCTGAAGCCCGCGGGCAGCTGCAGCAGCGGCAGGCCGGTCTCGAGGTCAGCCACGGGCGCGATCGGGCCGTAAGGCGAAGGGGAAGACACCAGCTGCTTGCCGCCGCCAGTCTGCGCCTGCGCCAGCCGGGTATGCAAGGCGCCCAGGGTGCCGGCAAAGCCGGCAGCCAAGGCAGCGCCCGAGCCCTGAAGCAGATGGCGGCGCGAAACTGAAGCCGAAGCCGAAGGCGAAGAGCTTGGCGTTGTGAAGCGTTGCATGGCAGACATCCCGAAGCAGTGAAGGTGCCCCTGAGTCTGCGCAGACTCGATGACAGCGCGGTGGCAGCCCTTCAGTTCCGCGGCCACGCTTTGGGCCGCGTCAGGTCGTCCAGCGTCTGCCCCTGCTGGCGCAACAGCGCTTCCAGCGCGGGCACCAGCGGCCCGAGGCGTTCGTCGATGGCCGCACGCACGGTATCGACGAAGACCTGGGTGCTGCGCTCGATTTCGATGTTGACGGGGGTGCCTGCGGGCTTGTCGCCGAAGGTCGTCATGCGCAGGGTCTCGGGGATCAGCCAGACCTCGAACCAGCCGCTGCCATCCGTCCGCCGTTCGGCCTCTGCCACCGTCAGGCTGGCGCCGTTGACGGCGATGTAGCCCTTGGCGAAGACATAGCGCATCCACGGCGCGGGCACGTCCAAACGCAGCACGTGATTGTTCTCGGGGCGCCGCACTTCGGCCACGCAGGCCTGCAGGTCGATGTGGCCCGACAGCGGGTGGCCACCCACTTCGGCACCGTCGCGCGCAGCGCGTTCGACGTTGATGCGGCTGCTGCACTGCAGGCTGCCCAGCGTGGTCAGCGCCAGGCTTTGCTGCATGACGTCGAAGCGGGCGCGCCCCGGCCCTGGGCGCGCGGTGACGGTCAGGCAAACGCCATCGACAGCGACACTGGCGCCGATGGCCAGGCCTTCGTCGAAGGCGGGCGGGAAGTCGAGTTCGAAACTGCGCAGCCCGGCGCGGTCTTCGATGCGGTGAACCTGGGCGATGCCCTGCACGATGCCAGTAAACATGGGCAGAAGCTTAACGCGCAGCCGCTATGCCGACATGCCGCCATGCCGCCATGCCGCCATGTTGCGGGCCAGGCTTGAATAGACTCTGGCGCCATGGCCGAACCCTCACCCCCGCCCGCCTGGCTGCCAGGCTTCAACCTGGCCGCTCCGCCTGAAGGTTTCATCGACGACCCCTACCCGTTCTACGCCGCCCTGCGCCTGCATGCGCCGGTGCACGAATTGACGCCTGGCAGCGTGCTGCTGACCCGCCACGCCGACGTGCTGGCTGTGTACCGCAGCCCCCACACCAGCAGCGACAAGCGCCAGGAATTTGCGCCCCGGCTGGGCCCGGGCAGCGCCATCTACGAACACCACACCAGCAGCCTGGTGTTCAACGATCCACCTTCACACACGCGGGTGCGCAGGCTCTTGATGGGCGCGCTGAACCAGCGTGCCATCGCGCGCATGGAAGCCAGCGTGCTGGCCCTGGTCGAACGCCTGCTCGACGAACTGGCCGACGAGCGCGCCCCCGACCTGGTGGCGCACTTCGCAGCCCGCATTCCGGTCGACGTGATCGGCAACCTGCTGGCCATACCGGCGGCCGAACGGGCGCCATTGCGCGACTGGTCGCTGGCCATCCTGTCGGCGCTGGAACCGCTGCCCGGCGCGGCCGTGCTGGCGCGTGCGAACCAGGCCGTCAGCGACTTCCTGGACTTCCTGCGCATGCTGGTGGCCGACCGCAGGCGCCAGCCCGGCGACCCCGCTGCAGATGTGCTGACGCGGCTGCTGCAAGGCGACGCCGAAGGCGCGCTGAGCGAAGCCGAACTGCTGCACAACTGCATCTTTCTGCTCAACGCCGGGCACGAAACCACGACCAACCTCATCGGCAACGGCATCCACGCCCTGATGAGCCAGCGCGACCAGTTCGACCGCCTGGTGGCCGAACCGGGGCTGATGGGCACCGCAGTGGAAGAACTGCTGCGCTTCGAGAGCCCGCTGCAGTTGAACAACCGCCGGCTCACAGCGCCGCTGGCCCTGGGCGACACGACATTGCCCGCAGGCAGCTTCGTCACGCTGTGCATAGGCGCGGCCAACCACGACCCGGCGGTGTTCAAGCAGCCCGGGCGACTGGACATAGCCCGCAAGCCCAACAACCACCTGGCCTTCGGGCGAGGCGCACATGCCTGTTCAGGCATGAACGTCGCGCGACTTGAGGCGCGGGTGGCGATTGGTCGGCTGCTGGCCCGTTACCCGCGGCTGGTGCCTGCCGGCACACCGGAACGCGACCGCAGGGTGCGGTTCAGGGGCTTTGCCAGTCTGCCTGTCAGTCTCCCCGTCAGTCTCCCCGTCAGTCTGGCTTGACCCAACCAGCCAGCCCCACGCTGATGCGGCCATCGGGCCACTCGACCACGGGCCGCTTCACCAGGCTGGGCTGGGCCAACAGCAGCGCGCGTGCACTGGCGGCGTCAACCACGGCCGCCTGCTGATCGATCGAGAGCTTGCGCCAGGTAGTGCCCTGCCGATTGAGCAGTGTTCTCCAGCCCGGACCCTGCAGCCAGACGTCCAGCCGGTCTTCGGGCAAGCCTGTGGTTTTGAAGTCATGGAAGCGGTAGTCCTGGCTGCGTTCGGCCAGCCAGGCACGCGCCTGCTTGACGCTGTCGCAGTTCGGAATGCCGTAGAGCACGGGCACTTGAGGGTCATTGGAAGCCATCGGGTCCGTTGTCGCAGCTGGGGTCGGGGTAGAAACCGCCATCTTTGACCAGCGCGTCGTCGCCGATGGAGACACGGAACCACAGGCATTCGTTGGTTTCGTAGCGCCAGGACCATATCTCGCCACCCTGGCGCCCGCCACTGCGGCGGTTGCCGGGCGTGCCCAGGGTTTGCAGCAGTTCACCAAGCGCCATGCCTGGCAGGCGCGGCTGCAGCGCCCAAAGCGCAGGCTCGGCCAGTACCTGCTGCGCTTGCGTCACGCGCCCAGCGGCGCCCAGGTCCAGCATCCAGGTGGTGCGGCCGAAGGGGCCGGTGGCGTACTCCAGCCGCAGCGCACCGCCAGGCAGGGCGTGTCGTGCCGTTGGCGTTCCCCACTGGCGCAGCACCTCGGCCTCGGGTGTGCCCGGGCCGGGCGGCACGACGGCGCAGGCTGTTAGCAGAAGGCTCAGCATGGCCGTGACAGCGAGCAGCGAACGTCGTTTCCACATGCCCTGATACTGAACCGCTTTGCGGCCCCGGGCAGGCCCCTGTGGCAAATGCCCCCGCGGCGGCCGCAGAATCCGCACATGGCTCTGCTCCCAGGCGACAGCGGCACGCTACTTCAGCTGGTTTTCGACCATGCTGGCGAGGGCATCAGCGTTTTCGACGCGCAAATGCGCCTGCAGGCCCACAACCAGCGCTTTCTGGACTGCACAGACCTGCCAGCCGCGCTGGCGCAGCCGGGCACGCCCCTGATCGTGCTGCTGCGCGCCATGGCCGATGCGGGCGAATTCGGCCCCTTCACTGACGCCGCCAGCCGTGAAGCCGACTGCCAGCGCCGCTTGACTGAACTGCAGGCGAGCCCCGCGCAACTGACACAGCGCCAGCGACCGAACGGCCGCACGCTCGAAATGCGACGCACGCCCACGCCCGAGGGTGGCTTCGTGATGCTGTACGCCGACATCACACTGCGCCGCGCCGCCGAGCATGCGCTGCTGCACCAGCAGCGCATGCTCGACCAGGTACAGCAGACCACCGGGCAGGGATTCTGGTTCATCGACACCGAACAACGCACCATCGACGCCAACCCGGCGATGTGTCGCATTCTGGGCGTCGAGCGCAGCGCCCTGCTGGGTCGCACGATCTGGGAATTCGTCGACAACGCCAACAGCGAGGTGTTTCGCCGCAACGTCGCTCTGCGCGAACAGGGCATCTCGAATGGCTACGAAGTCACCCTGCGAAGCGCCGACGGGCTGGCCGTGCACTGCATCAACAACGCCTCGCCCCTGCTTGACGCCCTGGGGCGGCCTGTCGGTGCCCTGGGCCTGTTCTCAAACATCAGCGCGCTGAAAAAGGCGCAGGCCGAAGTGCAGTTGACGGGCCAGTTGCTGGCGCAGAAAAAACATGTTCTGGAAGTCACGCTGGACAGTCTGTTGCAGGGCGTGCTGAGCGTCGACGGCCACGGCAACATCAATGCCTGGAACCGCCGTTGCCTGGAACTGCTGGAAGTGCCGGCCAGCTATATGCAAACGCGCCCCAGCTTCCTGTCTTTGTGCCGCTGGCAGGTCGAGCACGGCCTGCCCGAACCGCAGCCGCTGGCCTGGCCGCCGCGTATCAACCCGTATCAGCGCGTCCGCCACGACGGCGTGGTGCTGGCAGTGCAAACGCATGTCGCCACCGACGGCGGCATCGTGCACACCTACACCGACATCACAGCCAGCGCGCTGGCCGAGCGGGCGCTGCGCGAGAGCGAGTCCCGCTTCCGCACGCTGGCCGACGGCGCGCCGGCATTGATCTGGCTGTCTGATCTGGATGGCAACGCCTACTGGTTCAACCAGTGCTGGCTTGGCGTTACCGGCCAAACTCTGGAAGTGGAATTGACCCGCACCTGGGCCGACCGCATGCATCCAGACGACCTGGTGCGATGCCGAGAAGTATTCGAGCAGGCGCGGTTGAGTCGGCAGGGTTACCAGATCGAGTTCCGGTTGCAGGCCGCGGATGGCAGCCTGGTCTGGATAGCCGACCACGGCGTGCCACGCTTTGACAGCGACGGCGGCTTCGAGGGCTTTGTCGTCTACGGCTGGGACATCACGGCGCGGCGGCAGGCCGAAGCCGCCCTGCTCAGGGCCAAGGAAGAAGCCGAGCGCGCGAACCAGGCGAAGTCGGAATTCCTTTCGCGCATGTCACACGAACTGCGCACCCCGCTGAACGCCGTGCTGGGCTTCGCGCAGCTGCTGCAAACCGACATCCAGGACCCCTTGAGCCCGCAACAAGAGGCGCGCGTGCAGGAACTGCTGCGCGGCGGGCGGCACTTGCTGACCCTGATCAACGACGTGCTGGACCTCGCCCGTATCGAAGCGGGCGCGCTGCAGCTGCAGCTGGTGACCGTCGACATGGCTGAAGTGGTGGGCGACTGCCTGCGCCTGGTGGCACCGAACGCCGAGGAACGCCGCATCAGGCTGCAGGTCAAGCCAGATGCACCCGGCGCGTGCCGCGTGCAGGCTGACCCGACACGGCTGCGGCAGGTGCTTCTGAACCTGCTGTCCAATGCCCTGAAGTACAACCGAACGGGTGGCAGCGTCACGGTGACCTGGCAAACCAGCGCCAACGGCCACACCGTGCAGCTGAACGTGCAAGACACCGGCCCCGGCCTGAGCGCTGCCCAGCAGGAAAGGCTGTTTCAGCCCTTTGAACGCCTGGAGGCCAGCCAAAGTGCCATCGAAGGGGCCGGCATCGGGTTGGCGCTGAGCAAGTGGCTCGTCAGCCTGATGCAGGGCGACATGGGGGTCGACAGCGAGCCTGGGCACGGCAGTCGTTTCTGGGTGCGGTTGGCCAGTGCAGACAGCATCACGGCAGAGTTGATGACCCAGCCGAGTGCGCCAACCCATTCGCTCTCGGCCCCGCGCCGCAGCACGGTGCTTTACATCGAAGACAACGCCGTCAACCAGTTGCTGATGGAAGGCATGCTGGCCCGCCGGCCTGGCGTGCGGCTGCTGAGCGCCGCGCTGCCCGAAACCGGCCTTTCCATGGCCCTGCAGGCGCAGCCGGAACTGGTGCTGCTCGACATTCAGCTGCCAGGCATGGACGGATACGAGGTCTTGCGGCGACTGCGCGCCGACGTCCGCACCCGGCACATCCCGGTGGTGGCAGTCAGCGCCAACGCCATGCCCGACGACTTGCAGCAGGCCAGAAACGCGGGCTTTACCGACTACGTGACCAAGCCCGTCGACCTGGCGGCGCTGCTGGCGGCGGTGTCACGCGTGCTGGATTCGGCTGAAAGCATGCAGGGCTAGCGGCGCATCCCGCATGCAAGGGGTTGGCATGGCCTGGATCGACCAACACACTCACCCGACGTCCACATTTTTTGTGTACCCCACTGCCCGACACCCCCCATTTCCATCAAGGATGTTCATGTTTTCAAGAAAAGTCGCGTTTCAGGTACTGGCCATTTCAGGGCTGGTTGGCCTTACGGGTGCTTCGCAAGCCGCGGTCACTGTTTTCACCAGCCCGGCCGCTTTCGCCTCAGCGGTGCTGATATCGGGAACAGATACGTTCACCGGCTTGAACCTGATTGACATCACGGTGGGGCCGCTGCTGCGCGAAGCCGGATCTTTCGGATACACCGCCACCTCTTTCGACCCGGGCAGCAGTTCGTTGTCGAACGCGTTCTTTGGCGCCGGAACGACCACGCCCGCGAACCCGGCGCTGAGCACTTATTCTTCGTTCGACATCATCGGGCTGGGCAGCTTCACAGGCGGCGTGGGCGCCCTGGCAGGCAACTTCTTCGGCACCGCCTTCAACGGCATGGTCAGTTCGGCATCGATCATCGTCACCGCCACCGATGCCGACGGCACGGTGACGCGAACGATCGACAACGCCACGGCGTCCAGCTTCCTGGGCTTCGTCTCGTCCAGCGGCAGCTTGATCAGCGCCACGGTCGAAGCGGTGCAGAACGGCACCAGTGTGGGCTTCCTCTGGCCAACCGTCGACAACCTGGTTCTGGCCTCTGCCGTGCCAGAACCCGAAAGCTACGCGCTGATGTTGGCTGGGCTGGGTCTGGTAGGCGCCATTGCCTACCGCCGTCGCCGCGCCTGAAGCGCCGCGGCGCGCCGCGCTGCGCCTATGGGCGCGGGGTCGGCACCGCGTGGTGCACGTCTTGCCGGTCCAAGAATCAACGAGGCGCCAGCGGTAGAGGTCGACGGTGTGCATACGGCTATCGTGGCGCCTTGGTCGCTCAAACGGTGAGTCTGTACCGCGCCACGAAGGCGCAAAGTACCCCGTTGAGCCATACCTCCAGTTTGGCCGGATGGGACGGGGTCCACTTAGCCCACTCCTCGGACGTCATGCCCAGGGGGAATGCTGCGACCAGCACCTAAGAGGTTAGTGAACCCGGCCTACACCAGGGGATCAATAGGCCGACGCTGACGTCCTGGTTTCAGTGCATGACGAAGCCGAGCGGGTCCAGGGTTAGCGCCCCCCTGGGGACACGAAAGCGGTTCGGCAGCAGAAGTGAATCGGCCAAGAAAAAAGCACCCGACGCGGTAAACGTCAGGTGCTTGATCCTTCGAGAATTTGTGGTGGGCCCTGCGTGACTCGAACACGCGACCTACGGATTAAGAGTCCGCTGCTCTACCAACTGAGCTAAGAGCCCGGAAACTGACCGCGACACCCAAAAAGATGGGCTGTGATGGTGGGTCGTGCGTGACTCGAACACGCGACCAACGGATTAAAAGTCCGCTGCTCTACCGACTGAGCTAACGACCCGACGAAGCGTTCAAGCTCGTCCGCAGAGCCCATGATCATAGCGGCTTTTCAGGCGTGTTCTTCAGCCCGCTCTTGCCGGCCGGGCCAGCAGTTGCGAAATCGCCTCGCCCGCGGCGACCATGCCGAACGTGGCAGTCACAGTGACGCTGGAGCCGTAGCCGTGGCAGTTCAGGCTGCCGTCGGTTGCGACTTGCGCGCCTGCAGTGCATGCCTGTGGCGGCAGGGCAACCGCCTCGCGTGAAAACACGCAGCGCAGCCCCACCGGGCGAACCGCCCCAGCAGCTGCCCGCGGCGCCACGCCAGCCTGGCGCAGGCGCTGGCGCATGCTGGCCAGCAGAGGGTCGTGGCTGGCCTGGGCCAGGTCGGCCACTTCCACGGCCTGGGCCAGGCGTTTGCCGCCCGCCGCCCCTACACAGACCACAGGCACGCCGGCTTGCAGGCCCCAGGCCGCCAGCGTGGCCTTGGCGCGCACCTGGTCGCAGGCATCGATCAGCACATCGACAGGCGCGCCCAGCAACGCCGGCCAGTTGTCCGGGCTGACGAATTCTTCGACGGCGTGCACGGTGCACCCGGGGTGGATGTCGGCGATGCGTTCGCGCAGCGCATGCGCCTTCGCCTGGCCCAGGGTACGCCCCAGAGCCTGCACCTGGCGGTTGATGTTGCTCTCGCTGACATGGTCCAGGTCAAAGAGCCACAGCGCGGCCACGCCGCTGCGCGCCAATGCCTCAACCGCCCACGAACCCACGCCCCCAAGCCCCACCACGGCCACGCGGGCCTGGCGCAGGCGCCGGTAGCCGGCGTCGCCATACAGCCGGCGCAGGCCGTCGAAGCGGCGTTCGAGATCGGCAGAAGCGGACGCGACATCGGCCGTCACCGGATCAGCCGGCACCCGGCCTGCGGCTGCAGGCAAGCTCATAGCAAGCGCTCCAGGCGCCATGTCTGCCAGCGCATGCCCAGCCATCCGCCCGCCAAGATGCCAGCCAGCGCAATGAAGCTGCCCAGCGCCAGCGTCGACACCCCCGACAGGCCCTGGCCGATGGTGCAACCCATCGCCGTCACACCCCCCACGCCCATGAAGATGCCGCCGACGATGTGGTTGGCGGTGTCTTCGGTGCCGCGAAAACCTTCCCAGCGGAAGCTGCGCGTGGCCAGGGCGACGACAGCCGCACCCACAACCACGCCCAGCGAAGTCACGATGCCCACCGTCAGCACCTTGCTGCTGTCGCTGAACAAGATCAGCCAGTCCAGGCTGTAGGCCAGCGGGGCAACGAAGGTCAGAGACTCCATGCGCCGGCTGTTCGTGGCCAGAAAACTGGTTTCCAGCGTCACCGGGTGTTCAGCCACAAAGCCCATCACGCCTGAGACCCACCATACCGCCACCACCACGCCGCCCAGGCCCAGGCCGGCCAGCCATGTTTCGGCATTGCGGCCATCAGGCCGTGCCAGGACGAAGGCCACCAGCCCCAGCCCCACGAGCCCGCCCAGAGCCAGGGCCCAGGTCTGGCGCGCCCCACCGGCCCAGTGGGCAGCCAGCGAAGGCAAGTCCTGCCCGGCGGGCAGTGTCAGCATCACTTTGTCGACGCTGTTCACGCGCGCCACGGCGGTGATGCCGCGCAGCGTGGCATAAGCCGCCACCGCCAGCACGAAGAAGACCAGCAGCGACTTCAGGCTACCCCCGCCAATGCGCACCAGGGTCTTGCTGCCACAGCCCGACGCCAGCACCATGCCCACGCCGAACAGCAAGCCGCCCAGCAGATTGGACAGCCACAGCAACTGCGGCGCGGCATAGACCGTGTTGGCGGCTTCAATCCAGCCCAGGCCCACCATCGCGTTAAAGCCGACCATGGCCACGGCAATGGCCAGCAGCCACATGCGCATGCGTGCCCAGTCGCCCATCGTCACGATGTCGGCAACCGCACCCATGGTGCAAAAACGGGTGTGCTGGGCGATGCCACCGAAAAGTACGGCCAGGCCGAAAGTGGCCCAAAGCACGCGGGCGGTCAGCCCGGGAAGATCAGACTCTTGCATCACTGGGATTCTGGCAGCCCATGCCGGCCGTTTGCTGATCGGTTGCTGAGCGGTTGCTGCCCGGTTGCTGGCCGTCACTAACCGCCACAGGCCGCTGCGCCTACTTGATCGAGGCCAGTCTTTCCTTGCCAGCCTGCGCGGCTTCGGACTGAGGGTAGGACTTGATCAACTCTTCCAGGGTGCGGCGCGCGGCGCGCGGGTCTTTCAGTTCAGCCTGGCTGTTGGCCAGGGCCAGCAGCGCTTCGGCCGCACGCGGGTGCTTGGGCGCGGCGCCTACGAAGGCACGGAAGGTATTGATGGCTTCCTTGTAGTCGCGCTTACCGTACAACGCATTGCCCAACCAGAAGCGCGTGGCGTCTGCGTAGGGGCTCGCGGGGTAGCGCAGCTGGAAGCCGCTGAGCGCCGCCACTGCCTTGTCAAAGTCACCAGTGCGGATGGTGGCGAAGGCCTCGTCGAAGGCGCGCTTTTCAGCCGGGTCGACGTTGAATTCACGGCCATCCAGCGTGACTTTGGCGGGCTCGAACTTGCGCACGCGCTCGTCCAGGCTTTGCGACAAGTCTTTCTGCATACGCTGCAGGTCGGCCAGTTCTTTGGCCCGCTGTTCGTCGTTGCCACGCATCTTGGCCAGTTCAGCGCGCAGGGCGTCAATCTGGCCGCTCATGTCCAGCAGGGTGCGGCGCAGCTGGTCCAGCTCGGCCGTCAGCTGCGTTCTGGTGGCCGTCAAGTCGGCCAGACGAGCCTTGCTCTCTACTTCGCTCTGGGTGACGCGGGCGCGCAGCTCGACGATGGCCTGCCGCGCTTCTGCGTCGTCGAACAGGCCAGCATGCGCCGGCAGGCTGGCGGCCAGCAGGGCACAGGTGGCCCAGGCCGCCGCGGCCGCCGAGGCCGCAGAGGCCGTGCAGCTTGCGCGCCGGACCGGCGCCACATCAAAGGTTTGTAATGCAGGGTGCATCGGTTTAGCGGTCCTTCAGTTCTGCGCGCCGGTTGCGGGCAAAGGCAGCCTCATCGGCGCCCTGCACGGCCGGCCGTTCCTTGCCAAAGCTCACGGCTTCAATCTGCTGGCCACTCGCACCCATCACTTCCAACGCGCGCGCCACGGCCTCGGCACGCTTCTGGCCCAGGGCCAGGTTGTATTCGCGGCCACCGCGTTCGTCGGTATGACCTTCGACGACGAGCTTGCGATCACGGCCGCCGGCCAGCAGCTTGGCGTGGCCTTCAATCATCGGCGTGAATTCGTCGCGCACCGCGAAGCTGTCGAAATCGAAGTAGACGATACGTTGGCTGGTCAGTGCCGACAGCGCAGCCGCGCCTGCCGCTGCTGTGCCAGCGCCGGCCGCAAGATCCACCGTTGTCACGCCTGACTGTGGCGTGCCGCTGGCCGAAGCCGTGCCGCTGCCGGCTGCCGCTGCGTCGGCGCTGCCGGTGGTGGACCGTGTCTCTACAGGCACGCTCGACGCGCCAGGTTCCTTCAACGACACCGCACTACCGCACGCAGACAGCAATGCGGCCGTTGCGAGCAGGGACAGGGTCTGGGGCAGTGACATCATTTTCATCGTGCGACTCCGTTGCGGGACAAAGGTGAGTTGGGCCAAAGAAACAGGAATTCAGACTGACAAGCCTGGGCTCAAAAAGTTCAAACGCGGAACGGGCCCCAGGCCGGTTCACGCACATCGGCACCGCTGCTGACGAGCCGCGTCTTGATCTTGCCGTCCAGCGTTGTCGTCACCAGCACGTCGGCACCGCGAATGCGGCTGGCATAGACGATCTGCCGGCCATTGGGCGCGAAGCTGGGGCTTTCATCGTCACTGGTGTCGGTCAGCGGGGTCACGGCGCCGCTGCTCAGGTCTTGGGTGACCAGTCGGTAGGCGTTGCCTTGGCGCGCAATGTAGGCCAGCAGCCGGCCGTCCGGGCTGATGGCCGGGCTGATGTTGTAGCTGCCACTGAACGTGACCCGCTCTGCGGCCCCCGCATTGCTGCCACCGGCCAGCGGCAGGCGGTAGACCTGCGGGCCGCCGCCGCGGTCGCTGATGAAGAACAGGCTTTTGCCGTCGGGCGCAAACGCGGCTTCGGTGTCGATGGCGCTGCTGCGCGTCAGGCGCTGGGGCGTGCCGCCCGCGGCAGGCAGCAGGTAGAGCTGGGCAATGCCTTCGCTGGACAGGGTGACGGCCAGTTGCCGCCCGTCGGGCGACCAGGCCGGGGCACTGTTGGACCCGCGGAAGTTGGCCAGCATGCGCCGGGCACCCGTGGCCACGTCCTGCACCCAGACCACCGCTTTCTGCGATTCGAAGGACACATAGGCCAATTGCCGGCCGTCGGGCGACCAGGCTGGCGAGATGATCGGCTCGTTGCTCGCCAGCGCCACCTGCACACCTTCGCCATCAGCGTCGGTGACGTGTAGACTGAAGCGACGGCCCACCTTCAGCACATAAGCAATGCGCGTGGCATTGACGCCGGGCTCGCCCGTCAGCATGAGCTGAATATCGTCGGCAATGCGGTGTGCCGCCAGGCGCAAGTCGGGCGGCAACACGAGTTTGCTCTGGCCGATGAGCTGTTCATTGCGCACCGCGTCCCAAAGCTTGAAGCGCACGTCCCAGCGGCCGTCGGCCAGACGCGACACCGAGCCAGCCACCAGCGCGTCGGCGCCCTTGGCCTTCCAGTCGGGCAGTGCCACGGTGCTGCGTTCGTCCAGCACGGCGTCAGCCACAAAAGTGCGGAAGAGACCGCTGCGCTCCAGGTCGCTTCGGATGACCTGGGCCAGAGGAAGGCCAGCGCCGGCCTCGTCACGAAAACCTGCCACAGCCACCGGCACCTGGGTGGCGCCCACGCCCGTGACGTCGATGCGGAACTGGGCCTGTGCTGGCGCCGGCCAAGCGAAGGCCAGAGGGCCAGCCAGGCCCAGCGCGCCCAGGCCCGACAAGCGCGACAGCGCCTGTCGGCGCAGAAGACTGAGCCCCGTTGGGCTGCGTGCGTGAGTGTCCGTTTTCAAGACGTCGTGTTGCAAGACCTGTTCATCGCCGGGATTGTAGGCAGCCGCCTTTGCACACAGCGCTGCGGGCCCGCGCTTGCACCCACCCCTGGCACCGATAATGCGTTGCCAGTGAGCCCATCGGAACCCATGCCCCCACTCCTGCAGCGCCTGAAGCGGCTGCTGCCCTACGTTCGCAACAGCCGCGCGGGCCTGCTGGTGGCCCTGTCCGCAGCCGCCGTGACAGCGGCCACCGAACCCGCCATCCCCTGGCTGCTGGGCAAGCTGCTGGACCAGGGTTTTGCCGGGGGCGCGCTACCGCTGTGGTTGGTGCCGGTGGTCATCATCGGGCTGTTTGCGGTGCGCAGCATTTCGGGCTTTCTGGCCCAGTACGGCCTGGCCTGGACGGCCCACCGCGCCGTGCTGATGCTGCGCCAGCGCATGTTCACGACGCTGCTGCAAACGGCGCCAGCGGTCTTCAGCCAGCAAAGCGCCAGCGCCATGACCAACACCCTGGTTTACGAAGCGCAGTCTGGCGTCACACTGCTCAGCTCAACCCTGCTGACCCTGGTGCGCGACAGCCTCATCCTGGTGGCGCTGCTGATCTACCTGCTGACGCTGAACTGGCAGCTCACGCTGATCGTCGGTTTTCTGTTTCCAGCGGTGGCCTTGGTGATGCGCCTGCTGGGCCGGCGGCTGCACCGCGTGACGGTAGAAGGGCAGCAGGCCACCGACAGCCTGGCCTATGTGGTCGAAGAGAACATGCTGGCCTGGCGCACCGTGCGCCTGCACGGCGCGCAGACGGCGCAACGCGGCCGCTTCGACCGCGCCGCCGAACGTGTGCGCCACTTCATGATGAAGGCCGTGGTGGCCGGCGGCATCATGACGCCCGTCACGCAGATGCTGGCCGCATGCGCCTTGAGCGTGGTCATCGTCATCGCGCTGTGGCAAAGCCGCAGCGGCGGCGCCACGGTGGGGGAATTCGTCGCCTTCGTCACCGCCATGCTGCAACTGGTGGCGCCGGCCAAACACCTCTCTGACGTGATAGCGCCGCTGACGCGCGGGCTGGCTGCCGTTGAACGCGGACTCGACCTGATCGAGCAGAACCCTGCCGAAACCGGCGGCACGCACGACGGCGGACGCGCCCGCGGCGATATCCGCTTTGAAGGCGTGGGCCTGCGCTACCGCGAAGACACCGAACCGGCGCTGCAGGGTATCGACCTGCAGGTACGGGCGGGCGAAACCGTGGCCCTGGTGGGGCCGTCGGGTGCGGGCAAGACGACGCTGGTGAACCTTTTGCCACGCTTCATCGAACCCACGGCCGGTCGCATCAGCCTGGACGGCGTACCCCTGACTGACTGGAACATGCTGGCCCTGCGCCGGCAGTTCGCACTGGTTAGCCAGGACGTGGTGCTGCTGAACGACAGCGTGGCGATGAACGTCAGCCTGGGCGCCGACATGTCGCGCGAAGCCGTGCGCGAAGCGCTGCGCGCGGCCCATCTGCTGGACTTCGTCGATGGCCTGCCGCAGGGGCTTGACACGCCCATCGGCCACAACGGCAGCCAGCTCTCGGGCGGGCAGCGCCAGCGGCTGGCGATTGCACGCGCCATCGCCAAGGACGCGCCCATCCTGATCCTTGACGAAGCCACATCGGCCCTGGACAACGAAAGCGAACGCGCTGTGCAGGCCGCGCTGGAACAACTGATGAAGGGCCGCACGACCCTGGTCATTGCGCACCGGCTGAGCACGATCGAACATGCCGACCGCGTGCTGGCCTTCGAAGGCGGCCGGCTGGTGGAAGCTGGCAGCCATGCCGAGCTGTTGGCGGCTGGTGGTCTTTATGCGCGGCTGCACGCCCTGCAGTTCAGGAACTGAAGGAGACCTTGGCGATGACCGCAATGACCGATATCACCGACATGCCGACATGACCGAAATGACCGACACGACCCAATCCCCGCCCATCTCACGCTACCCCGTGCCCGATCTGAAAGACCTGCCCGAGGACATGCGCAGCCGCATCCTCGAAGTGCAGGAAAAGGCCGGCTTCGTGCCCAACGTCTTTCTGGCGCTGGCACACCGGCCGGCCGAGTGGCGGGCCTTCATGGCTTATCACGACGCGCTGCTGCTGAAGACCACGGGTTCCCTCAGCAAGGGCGAGCGCGAGATGATCATCGTCGTCACCAGCGCTGCCAACCAATGCCTGTACTGCGTCGTGGCGCATGGCGCCATCCTGCGCGTCTACGAGAAAAAGCCGCTGCTCGCCGACCAGGTGGCCGTGAACTATCGCAAGGCCGACATCACGCCGCGGCAACGGGCCATGCTGGATTTCGCGATGAAGGTCTGCAGCGCGTCGCACACCATCGACGAAGCCGACTTCGCGACCCTCGCGACGCACGGCTTCAGTGCCGAAGACGCCTGGGACATCGGCGCCATCACGGCCTTCTTCGGCCTGAGCAACCGCATGGCCAACCTGACGGGCATGCGGCCCAATGAAGAGTTCTTCATGCTGGGCCGCATGAAGAGACCAGCCCCGTAGCGGCTGCGCCGCTCCCCTTCAAGGGCTCCGCCAGTGGGCTGGCGGCGTCAGACCCACGGCGTCTGCTTGGGGCTGCCCTTTTACTGTCTGTTTACTGCGCTTGTTGCAGTGCCCGGATGCGGTCTTCGATGGGCGGGTGGCTGCTCAACAAGGCCATGAAACCACTGGGGCGGGCACTGATGCCCATGGCCTTCACGGCTTGTGGCAGTTGGCCGGGGTCCAGCCCGCCCAGACGCGCCAGGGCGTTGATCATGGGCTGCTTGCGACCCATCAATGTGGCTGCACCGGCATCGGCGCGGTATTCGCGCTGGCGCGAGAACCCGGCCACGATGATGGCGGCCAGCACACCCAGCACGATGTCCAGCACGATGGTGCTGATGTAGTAGCCAATGCCCGGCCTGTCGCTGGTGTTGCGCAAGACGACCTTGTCGACGAAGTAGCCTATGACGCGCGACAGGAACACGACGAAGGTGTTCATCACGCCCTGGATCAGCGTCATCGTCACCATGTCGCCATTGGCCACGTGCGCCACTTCGTGCGCGACCACGGCTTCAACTTCTTCACGGCTCATGCTTTGCAGCAGGCCGGTGGAGACAGCCACGAGCGCCGAGTTCTTGAACGCACCTGTGGCAAAGGCATTCGGTGCGCCCTCGTAGATGGCGACCTCGGGCATGCCGATGTTCGACTTTTTCGCAAAGCCCTCGACCAGGCCCACGATCCAGCGGTGCGTGGGGTCGGTGCTGCCGTTGATGACCTTGGCACCCGTGCTCCACTTGGCAACGGGTTTGCTGATCAACAAAGAAATGATCGCGCCGCCGAACCCGATAAGCGCCGCAAAGGCCAGCAGCATGCCCAGGTTCAGCCCGTTGGGGGTGAGAAAGCGGTTGACGCCCAGCAGGCTCGCAGCGATGCCCAGTACCAGCATCACAGCCAGGTTGGTGCCGACGAAGAGCAGGATGCGTTTCATGTTGCGTTGCAGGGCGCGCAGGCCCGGTTGGTTGAACAGATAAGCAGAATGTTAGGGCGCGGCCAGTTGTTTCAAGGCCGAACAGGGTGTGGGCCTGCGCCGACTGGGGCTGTTGGCAGCCGTTGTTCAGCACAGACCAGCAACGGCCACGCCGGCTTCAGCGCCGCAGGCGAAGGTGATTGGGTTGCCCTGGGGGCAGCAGCTCGAAAAGTTCGGGGAACTGGCCCAGCAACTTGGTCGACGACCCGCTCTTGCTGAGCAATTCCGCTTCACGCATGCGCTGCGATGCCACACGCAGTTCCAGCGTGTCGCCACGCTGCAGTTCGGGCATGCACGCCAGGATCTGGCGTGCCTTTTCGTGCAGGGGCACGCTGGCAGGGGCAGGGGCAGGGGCAGGGGCAGGGGCAGGGGCGGGGGGCTTGGCAGCGGGCTTGCTGACAGCAGCGGCAGCCGGCAGGGTTTCAGTTGCAGCGGCCTTGGCGCTGGCCTTGGCGCTGCCTCGGCCGCGTGCCGTCTTGCGCGCGGCGGGCTTGGCAGCCGGTGGCGGGGCCGCCTCGGCCGGGGCAGAGGCGGGCGCAGCAGCCAAGGACACAGCTTTGGGCTGCGCTGCAGTCTTGGCCGCAGCCGTCTTGCGCGCCGGTGTCTTGGCTGCTGCCTTGGCCGCCTTGCTTGCCGCTGTCCTGGCCGGCGCCTTGCGGGCAGCGGGTTTGCGGGCCGGCTTTTCAGCGGGCGCAGCATGCGCCGCTGTCGCCGGGCTGGCAGCGCCTGCGGGCTTGCGGTGTTCGAGCACGGTAAAGTCATCGTAGACGTCGCGTGTCTCGTCCCCGGTCTTGCCCTGCTGGCCGATGCCACGAACGACGCAGCCCTTCTCGCGCAGGCGGTGCACCAGGGGCGCGAAGTCGGAATCGGACGATGCGATGACGACCACATCAGGCCGTTCGGCCAGCACCAGGTCGACGGCGTCCACCGCCAAAGCGATGTCGGTGCTGTTCTTGCCTGCAGCCAGGTTGACCATGGGCTTGATGCCCAGTCGCTTGAAGGCCGACTGGTTCTTGAGCGCACCTTCGGCCGTGCAATAAGCACGGCGCACGTGCAGCGCACCATGCTGGTTTAACAGCAAGCGCACGGCCTGCTCCATCACGTCCACCGACACGTTGTCTGCGTCGATCAGCAGCATTACTCGGTCCTGGGTCATTGCAGCTTCCAATTCAGGGTGTCGCCGGCGCGCAATGGCTTGATCAGCGCGTCGCCGAAGGGCAGCGTTTCGGGCACAACCCAGGCTTCGCGCTTGAGCGTGACGCTGCCGGTGTTGGCAGGCAAACCGTAGAAGGCCGGGCCGTGCAGGCTGGCGAAGCCTTCGAGCTTGTCCAGTGCGCCAGCGGCTTCGAAGGCTTCGGCGTACAACTCCAGCGCCACTGGGGCCGTGAAGCAGCCGGCGCCACACACCGACTGCTCCTTCATGACCGACGCATGCGGGGCGCTGTCGGTGCCCAGAAAGAAGCGCGGGCTGCCGCTGATGGCGGCCTGCACCAAGGCCTGGCGGTGCCGTTCTTTCTTCAGCACGGGCAGACAGTAGTAATGCGGCCGCAGACCGCCGGTGAACAAGGCGTTGCGGTTGTAAAGCAGATGGTGGGCCGTCAACGTGGCCGCCGTCGGGCCGGGGGCTTCAGCCACGTACTGGGCGGCTTCGGCTGTCGTCACGTGTTCGAACACCACCTTCAGCTCGGGGAAGTCGCGGCGCAGTGGCGTCATCACGCGGTCGATGAACACGGCTTCACGGTCGAAGATGTCGATTTCAGAATCGGTGACTTCGCCATGCACCAGCAACAGCAGCCCTTCGCGCTGCATGGCGTCTAACGTGGCGGTGGTCTTGCGCCAGTCAGAAACACCAGCGTCGCTGTTGGTGGTGGCGCCTGCGGGGTAAAGCTTCAAGGCCATGACGCCCGCATCACGCGCGCGCCGAATCTCGTCTGGGGGCGTGTTGTCCGTCAGGTACAGCGTCATCAGCGGCTCGAAGTCGGCCCCTGCAGGCAGAGCGTTGATGATGCGCTGCCGGTAGGCCAGCGCCGCCGCCGCGGTGGTGACGGGCGGTCGCAAGTTGGGCATGACGATGGCGCGCGCAAACTGGCGGGCCGAAAACGGCAGCACGGCCGCGAGGGCCGTGCCGTCTCTCAGGTGAAGATGCCAATCGTCAGGACGACGGATTTGCAAAAAGCCTGTTTCTGGGGTGCGGGTAGGGGCAGTGCTGTTCACCGCCCCATTCTCGCATCCGAACTCAGCGCAGGAACTGCAGAACCGTGCTCTCGTTCTGCAACGGGTTCTCGGCGACCAGCACCAGCAGGCCCTTGTTGCCAGGCGAAACTGCCGGCAACGCATTGGCGCCGTTGACAGTGAAGGGCACCTGTGCGGCGGTGCCACTGGCCATCACCAGACTGCCCTGCGCAGGCGTGACGGCGGGCTGGTTCAGCGTGATGTACTGGAACAAATTGCTGTTCGGCAAGGTGTCGAGCACGGGGCCGCCGTTGAAGTTGCTGGAGTTGACCCGCACGCCGATGCGGCTGCTGGCGTTGATGCCCATCACCGACGGGTACACCGACAGGATGGCCTTGGTCGAATCAAGCGCGAAGTCGGTGAAGAAGAACGCGTTGCCCGGCGCGCCAGCCGTGAGGATGAAGTTCGAGCTGCGGTTCTCGGTCGTGTTGAGGTTGCGCACCGTGAAGTCCGTCACCCCGTCGCCGTTGGTGTCGATCTCGACGTTGAAGATCGCAGAACGCAGCGTCGTCATCGGCTTCCAAAGCGTGACTGCGAAATCGAGCACGTCGCCACTGGTCACGCCCGCGGGCGGGGTGGGCACCGCGTTGGCACGGTAGCGCACACCGACAGCGCGCAGGTCCACAGGCAGCACGCCGCTGCTTGTCACCAGGGGCGGCTGATCCTCGGCGTCCTCGCCGCCGAGCAGCTGGAACACGTCGACCACCGTCTGCGCTGCACCGGCGTTGCGCAGGGTTACCGTACCAGCGCGGCTGCCCACGGCCACGCTGGAGGCCTGGCGCGGGTACATCAGGTAAGGCACACGCACGTTGTCGTTCGGGCCGGCGCTGATGTTGACGAAGCCGTCTTGTTCAAGCTGGTCGAATTTCTCCGTGCAGGCTGCCACCGGGGCCGGCGGGTTGGCGGCGGTGGTGCAGGTGTCCAGGTTGGTCAGCTTGCTTGGGAACCCGCCGGCCGTGGGCAGCTGTGCGCTGTTGGCCGTGGCCACCAGCTGGAAGCTGCCCGTGCTGTTGCCCGGCACTGTCAGGCTGCTGACGCTGGGCGCGAAGCTCATGCCGCGGCTCAGGTCGTCGGCGAAACGCGCGGTGGAAGTGATGTTGTAGGTCTTGGGCGACGCGTCCAGGTTCTGAACATTGATGGTGCGCGAAACACTGCTCGTGCCCGGCGTTGCAAAAGCCTGCGGGCCGAAGGACACGGCGGTGTTGAAGTACGCAGGACCATTGGTTTCGATGTTCTGTGCGTCGTAGGCCAGTGTGCCGGTGGCCACAGCCCGGTCAGCCTGCACGCGGCCAGCGCCCATGCGCGTCAGGGCGGCCAGCGTGGTGCCGCCGGCAGTCTTGGTCGCGAAGACGTTGGTTTCTGCGGTGTTCATCAGCGCAGCCTTCACTTGCCACGGGGCCAGGCTTGGCTTGGCCGCCAGCACCAGAACGGCCGCGCCAGCCGTCAGCGGGCCGGAGAAACTGGTGCCGCTGTTGTTGTTGCCGCCAGTGCCTGTGCCGACGTCGGCCATCCAGATGCTGGTGCCCGGGGCGGTGATGTCCGGCTTCATGGCTCTGCCGGCCTGCGACGGGCCGCGTGAAGAAAAGCCCGAAATCAAATCGACCAGGTTGACGCCCGCCAGCTGGTTGGTCAGTTGCGCAACCGCCACTGTGGCCGTCATGCCCGGGTTGGCCGCCAGCGAGTTCTTGACGATCAGGCCGTCAGCTTGGGTGATGGCCAGCACCGGGGTGGTGACCAGCTCGGCCGCCAGGCCGGCACCGGGCGTTTGCACACCCGGCTGGTTGTTGACAATCAGCGTGGCAGCAGCGCCGGCGCGTTGGCTGTTCACGGCCTTTTCGCTGAATTGGCACACACCGCGGTCAGCCAATCCAATGGCGCCGGGCATGGCCGGAATCAGCGGGTTGGCCGGGCCGGGATCAGGTAGGTTGATCACCACCGAGCAAGCCTCGTTGATGAAATTGCCAGCGATGGTGTTCGGCCCCGCGAAGGCCAGCGGGCCCGCCAGCACGCCTGCAGGCAAAGCACCAAAGGCGGCCAACGACAGATCGAAGCCCAGATTCAGCGGTGCGCCGACTTGAAGGCGACCACCGATCAGACCGGCCGGCTCGCTGGCCGCCACGCTGATGACGGTGTCTGTCGCCGAAGGCGTACCGACGATGAACGGAATATTGTTGCTGTTGCCAGCCGACGCGACGACGGTGACGCCGGCGCGAACCGCATTGCGCGAAGCCTCAGACAGCGCATTGGTTTGCGGGTTGCCATAGTTGGCCCCCAGCGACATGTTCAGCACGAAACGCGTGCCGGCGGGC
>JBBQAW010000013.1:0-29738 GCA_038316815.1 Burkholderiales bacterium | reverse complement strand
CCGGCCTGGGCGACCGCGCGGCCTTTGCGCAGCTGTACGAACGCACCAGCAGCCATCTGTATGCGGTGGTGCTGCGCATCCAGCGCGACCGCGCGCAGGCCGAAGACCTGCTGCAAGAGGTTTACGTCTCGGTCTGGAAGGCCGCTTCTTCTTTCGACGCCGCGCGCAGCCAGCCCCTGACCTGGCTGACCCACATTGCGCGCAATCGCGCCATCGACAGCCTGCGCCGTGCCGCCGCACAGCCGCGACTGGAAAGCACGACACGCGACGACGACGACGAACGCCCCGACGTGACCGATGCCCTGGCCGACAACGGCCCTGGCCCGCTGGAACTGCTGGGCCGCGCCAGCGACGCACGTGTACTGAACCACTGCATGGACAACCTCAGCCCGCCACAGCGCCAGAGCGTGGCCCTGGCTTTCTACGACGGCCTGTCGCACGCCGAAGTGGCCCAGCACATGAAGCAACCCCTGGGCACCGTGAAAAGCTGGGTGCGGCGTGCGCTGCAAGCGCTGAAGGACTGCCTGCAGCATGCCGTGGCGCGTGACAACCAAGAAGTGACCTGAACATGGATTACGCCCGCCCCACCCTCGCCGACGCCCTGGCGTCGCAATACGTTGCCGGCACCCTGCGCGGCCGCGCCCGTGCGCGCTTCGAAGCCTTGCTCCCCAGCCATCCGGCGTTGCAGCACGCCGTACGCGAATGGCAGGACCGGCTGATGCCGCTGACGACCGTGATCGCGCCCGAAGCACCGCCTGCTGCGGTGTGGAAGGGCATCGAAGGCAAGCTCTGGCCGGCGCAAGCACCCGCGCAAACACCCGCGGCGCTCCAGGCGTCCGCGGCCCGGGGCGGCTGGCAGGCCGTGGCCTGGTGGCGCGGCCTGGCGGGTTTCGCCAGCATCGCTGCGCTTACTTGCGCTGTGCTGCTGGCCAACCCGCCGGCCCCCGTGGCGCCGGTGGTGGTGGTGCTGCAGTCGACCGGCAACGAAGCCGCCGTTACCGGCACCCTGGTGGCCAGCTTCAGCGGCGACGGCCGCGCCGTCACGGCCAGAACGCTGACCCGCGTGTCCGTGGGTCCGGAAAAGGTGCTGCAGTTGTGGTGGGCAACCGCCACCGGGCCGCCGCAATCGCTGGGCCTGATCAAAGCCGACGGCGCCACCGTGCTGCCGAAAGACCTGCTGCCGGGTGGCCTGAAGCGCAGCCAGATCGACCACCTGGCCGTCAGCGTCGAGCCGCCAGGTGGTTCGCCCACCGGGCGGCCGACCGGCCCCGTCGTCTTCTACGGCAAGCTCTAGAACCCGGGCAGCGACATATCCTTCGGCCATGCTGAAGGATGTCTCGCTCTCCGCCATCGTGGCAGGCTTCGTGGCCGTGCTGGTGGGCTTCACCAGTTCGGTCGTCATCGTCTTCCAGGCCGCGGCGGCGCTGGGCGCCACGCCGGAACAAACCACGTCCTGGGTCTGGGCCCTGGGCCTGGGCATGGGCATCACCAGCCTGGGTTTGAGCCTGCGCTACCGCATGCCGGTGCTGACGGCCTGGTCTACGCCCGGAGCGGCCTTGCTCGTCACGGCTGGCGCGGGTGTGGGCATGGCCGAAGCGGTGGGTGCCTTCATGGTCTGCGCGTTGCTCATCACCCTGGCCGGGGCCACGGGCTGGTTTGCGCGCGTCATGGGCCGCATCCCGCAACCGCTGGCCGCTGCCCTGCTGGCGGGCGTGCTGGCACGTTTTGCGTTCGACGCTTTTGCAGCGCTACAGCGCGAATTCATTCTGGTGTTCGTGATGTTCCTGGTCTATCTGGCTGGCCGCCGCCTCTGGCCGCGCTATGCCGTGCCCGGGGTGTTGCTGGCCGGGGTGCTGGTGGCGGGGCTGCAAGGGCAACTGCAGTTCAGCGCCGTGCAGTGGCAGTGGGCGAAACCGGTGTTCACGATGCCGGTGTTCAGTGTGGCGGCTTTGGTCAGCATCGGGCTGCCGCTGTTCGTGGTGACGATGGCGTCGCAGAACCTGCCTGGCGTGGCGGCGCAGCGCGCGGCGGGGTATGAGGTACCGGTTTCGCCCGTCATCGCCAGCACCGGTCTGGCCACCCTGGTGCTGGCGCCGTTCGGCGGCTACGCCTTCAATCTGGCTGCCATTACCGCTGCCATCTGCATGGGCCGCGAAGCGCATGAAGACCCGGCCCGGCGCTGGGTGGCCGCCGCCGCGGCGGGCGTGTTCTACATCGTGCTGGGTTTGCTGGGCGGGGCCGTGGTCGGGCTGATCGCGGCCTTCCCGGCGCCCCTGGTGCTGGCCGTGGCCGGGTTCGCGCTGCTGGGCACCATCGGCGCTGGCCTGGCAACTGCGATGAAGGAAGACGGCGCGCGTGAGGCCGCGCTCGTCACCTTCCTCGTCACAGCCAGCGGGCTCAGCCTGGCGGGCGTCGGCGCTGCGTTCTGGGGTGTCGTGGCCGGGGCGCTGACGCTGTTGGTGCAGCGTTGGCGCGCTTCAAGTCACTGAGCGCCTTCAGGCCCGAGCTGAAAGCCCATCGTCGGCGCGACGTCGGTCACGCCCGGCACGGCCTGCAGCCGGGGCAGCAGGTTTTCCGGGGCATGGCCGTTGACCACACCGATGGCGTCCAGCACATCCGTCACCTGCATGCCAGCGGCGCGCAGCGCCTTCGTGATGGGCGCCAGCGCTGCGCCGGGTTGGCAGGTCACGGTCCACAGGGGGTCGGTGCTGGGCATGGTGTTGCTCCTCGATCAAACCGAATTGTGGACCGTGACGGTGCCGGCTTCAGGGTGCCTGTACCAGGCCCCGGCCGACGCGCGAGGCCGGGAAGGGCAGGGGCCGCGCGCTGGCCATCAGCTTGTTCCACAGCGCCTGGCCGCGCAGCGCCGGGTTGCTTTGCGCCCACAGTGCGGCGCAGCCTGCCACGTGCGGCGTGGCCATGCTGGTACCGCTCTTGAAGCCATAGCGCGTGGGCCGGGGCACCGACGAATAGACGTCGCGCCCAGGCGCGGCGATGTTGATCTTGCCGGCGCAAGAAAAGGCCGAAGGTGCCAGGTTGTTGTCCAGCGATGCCACCGCGATGATGGTGGGCGAATTGGCCGGCGCATAGGTGGCCACACCCGGCCCGGCGTTGCCCGCCGCGGCCACGATCACCAGGCCGCGCTGCAAGGCCGCGGCGCCAGCGTTCGTGTAAGCCGCCTGCACCGGCGAAGCCCCGCCCAGCGACATCGAAATGACCTGGCAATTGTTGGCAATGGCCCAGTTCATGCCCGCCAGCACGCTGCCGCCGACGCTGCCGCCGAAATTGGTCAGCACCTTGCCCACGAAGATGGTGCTGCGAAACGCCACGCCATAGCGCGGCGTGTTGCCGGCTGGCGCCTGCGGCCCGCATGCCGTGCCGATGCAGTGCGTGCCGTGGCTGTGCAGGTCTTGCACCGGCTGGCCAACGAAGGTGGCCGAAACAATGGTGCGGCCGGCAAAGTCGGGGTGGCCCAGGTCCATGCCGGTGTCGAGCACCGCTACCTTGATGCCCAGGCCGTTGCGCAGGCTGGGCGGCACCCTGCAGGCGTTCAGGCCCCAGGTGGCGCCCAGAACTTGCACTTCTTCGTCTTCTTCGCCTGCGCCCGGGGGCAGTTCACCCAGGTCGCGGGCAATGGTTTCGGCCGCGCGCAGGAAGCCGCGCAGGTAGTCGCCTGGCGCGCCATCGGCAAACACGAAGTACTCGGGTTCGATCACTTGCATGGGGCTGTCGCCGCCCAGTTCGTCGCTGGCGCTGAACGCACTGGCTGCCAGCGCGTCGCCGCCGACGAGCGCGACGTTGATTTCCGGAAAGACCACGGCATCAGCGCCACCCAGGGCGTCCATGTCGACGGCCTGGCCGCCGAAGTCGCGCGCATCGGCCATGCGCATCGACTGGCCGCGCAGCGCCTTCACGCCTTCTTCGGTGGCCCCTTCCTTGAAGGACACGAGATAGCGTCCAGTTTCCATGCTGTAGCCGCCGCGCTCTTGCGCGGCCAGGAACATGGCTTCGATGCTGCTGCCTGCGCTCATGGCGGTGGTGTTAGCAGCGGTGGACGGGGTGGTGCGGCTGGGGCTGCGCGCGGGGGTGGGTTTCTTGGCCATGGTGGGTGCTTCTCCATCAACACAGCGAGCCGTTGTCTGGGTGTGTCGGCGGGCTTGCTGCAATGGCACCGACAGGGCGCGACTGTCTGCTTCTGCCCATGGTTGGCGAACCCCTAGTTCTGCAGTTTTGGGCCTGTTCAGGGGCGCTTTGTCCACAGGCGGAATGACGCGCCGCGCCGCTGTGCAACACTGCCGCGCGACGGGGGTGCGCCGATGGCCCATGCCAGGGTCCATGCCAGGGTCCATGCCAGGGGCCCATGCCAATGGCCCCTACCGCTGGCCCATGCCGTTGCCCCACCCGCCTGGAACCTGCCTTGAACCGCGCCGCCCGGCGCCCGCCGCACCATGAAACTGCTCTTCGTTGCCGACCCGCTGGCGTCGTTCAAGACCCACAAGGATTCGACCTTCGCCATGATGCGAGAGGCCGCCGTGCGCGGCCACACGCTGATGGCCTGCGAGCCCAAAGACCTGCGCTGGCAGCGCGGCGAACCCGTCATCGCTTTCGTGCGCGACATCACCTTGACCGGCCGCCCTGGCGACGGCCACAGCGGCGACTGGTTCAGCGCCGCGCAGCAGCCGCCCGACGAACGCCCGCAGCCTTTGAAAGACGTGGGCGCAGTGCTGATGCGCAAAGACCCGCCCTTCGACAGCGAATACTTCTACGCCACCCACCTGCTGGGCCAGGCCGAACGTGAAGGCGCCAAAGTCTTCAACCGTGCCGCTGCGCTGCGCGACCACCCCGAGAAGCTGGCGGTGATGGAGTTCCCGCAGTTCATCGGCCCGACCCTGGTGACGCGCGACGCGGCCGACGTCAAGCGCTTCCACGCCGAACATGGCGACATCATCTGCAAGCCGCTGGACGGCATGGGCGGTGCAGGCATCTTTCGCGTCGGCCCGGACGGCCTGAACCTGGGCAGCATCATCGAAACGTTGAACCGCCACGGCGCGCAATCGCTGATGGTGCAGAAGTACCTGCCCGAGATCACACAGGGCGACAAACGCGTGCTCATCATCGGTGGCGAGCCGGTTCCGCATGTGCTGGCGCGCATTCCGCAGGGCAGCGAGATTCGCGGCAACCTGGCCGCCGGCGGCAAGGGTGTAGCCCAGCCGCTGAACGAACACGACCGGCAAGTGGCAGAAAGTATCGGCAGCGTGCTGGCTGCGCGCGGGCTGCTGCTGATCGGGCTGGACATCATCGGCACCTTCGTGACCGAGATCAACGTCACCAGCCCGACCGGCTTTCAGGAAATCACCGACCAGACCGGCTACGACGTTGCGAAGCGCTTCATCGACGCGCTAGAGGCCGCGGCGGCATGACGCCATGACGACGTGACAGCATGACGACGCTTCAAGCACGCCTGAACCAGGCCACCCGCTGGGACGCTGAAACCACCGGCGATCTGAGCAACCACCTGCCGATGGCGCTGGCGGCGCTGCACCGGCTGGGTGCCAGCGACGAGCGCCTGGGTCAGTACACCGCCCGCTACACCCCGCGCCTGCACCCTGCGCCGGCCATCGAACCCTGGCCGGCGGGCAACCCCTGGCGAGAACGTTTCGGCGACCCCCACGCCTGGCCCATCTACCGCGACTTCTTCCGCCAGTGGCTGGTGCACGAAGGCGTAGGCGATGTGCTGCAACAGGCCCTGCCCTGGCTGATGCAGGGCTGCGGCGCAGCGGCTTTCCACGGCCTGATCCGGACCGCCTACGCTTTCGAGTCAATGGCAGCTGCTGAACTGGCCGACGCGCTGGCTTACTGGTCTTGCCGGTGGGTAGACCTGGGGACAACCTTGCCCGCGCGGCGTGGCGAGCCCGTGCGCGACCCGGCGCAGTTGCTCAACGCGCTGGCCGCCTTGGCCACGGCAACGCGCAGCCAGGGCGGGCTGATTTCGCATCGCATGCAGGCAGCCGTGCAAGCGCGCGGTTTTGCGGGCGCGGCGGCGCAGCTGCAGGTTGATGCGTCCACGCTGCCGCGGCTGGCGCGGCAGTCCGCGCGGCTGTACGCCCGCAGCGGCAACTTCACCGTGCTGCACCTGGTCACCAGCGCCCATGCCGTGCGCGTGTTGCTGCCGTTGCTGGACGAGCCGCTGCCAGCCATGGCCGCCTACTGGCGGGCTTGGGCTGGTGGTGTCGTGGCCGCGCGCTTCGATGCGGCCCAGCCTGGCCGCGTCACGCCGCTGCGCGACTGGTCTGAACTTGCCGCTGCGGCCATTGCCAGCGACGACGGCCATCTGGTCATGTTGGTCGATACTTGCCGGCAAGAGCAGGCAGCCTACAACGGCGCACCCGACTGGCAGCGCGCTGCCAGCCGCGCAGTGCATGACGCAGCCCGCCGCGGCGGCGCCACCCGCGCGGCGCAGGAGCCCGCCTGCTGAAGTTGCGCATGTCGCCGACAATCCGGCGATGGCTCTTCTCACTCTCAGCAATGCCCACCTCGCTTTCGGCCATGTGCCCCTTCTCGATGGGGCAGGTGTTTCCATCGACAGCGGTGAACGCCTGGCGCTCATTGGCCGCAACGGCACTGGCAAGTCCAGCCTGCTGAAGATCCTGGCCGGGCTGGACAAGGCCGACGACGGCATCCTGCAGCTGCAAACCGGCCTGCGCCGCGTCTACGTGGCGCAGGAACCGCAGTTCGAACCCGGCATCAGCGTTTTCGACGCCGTGGGCGAAGGCGTGGCCGAGGCGCGCGACCTGCGCCGCCGCTACGAAGCACACGACAGCAGCGAAGACCTGGACGCGCTGCAAACCCGCATCGAAGCCCTGGACGGCTGGACCTGGGAACAGCGCGTCGACCAGGCGCTGCAGCGTTTGCACTTGAACGCCGACGCGCTGGTGGAATCGCTCTCTGGCGGCACCAAGAAGCGTGTTGCCCTGGCACGTGCCCTGGTCGCCAGCCCCGAACTGCTGCTGCTGGACGAACCCACCAACCACCTGGACATCGACGCCATCGAATGGCTGCAGGACCTGTTGAACGACTGGCGTGGCGCCCTGGTGCTGGTGTCCCACGACCGGGCTTTCGTCGATGCCGTGGCCAACCGCATCGTCGAACTCGACCGCGGGCAGTTGCGCAACTACCCGGGCAAGTTCCCGGCCTTCGAGGCCGCCAAACTGCGCGAAATCGAAAACGAAGCCCTGGCCGCGGCCCGTGCCGACAAACTGCTGGCGCAAGAAGAAGTGTGGGTGCGCAAGGGCGTGGAAGCGCGCCGTACGCGCAGCGTGGGCCGCATCGCGCGGCTGCAGGTGCTGCGTTCGCAACGCGTTGCGCGGCGCGAACAGCTGGGCGCCGTCAGGCTGGAACTGGACGCCGGCTTGCCGCCGGGCAAGATCGTGGCCGAACTGAAAGGCGTGTCGATGCGCTTCGGCGAGAAGTTGCTCGTCGACAACTTCAGCGCCACCATCCTGCGGGGCGACAAGGTCGGCCTCATCGGCCCCAACGGCGCGGGCAAGACCACGCTGCTGAAGTTGATCCTGGGTGAACTGCAGCCCACCAGCGGCAGCGTGCGCCAGGGCACGCGCCTGCAGGTGGCCTACTTCGACCAGATGCGCGCCGGGCTGAACCTGGACGCCACCCTGGTGGACACCATCAGCCCGGGCAGCGAGTGGATCGAGACCGGAACCTCACGCAAGCACGTGATGAGCTACCTCACCGACTTTCTGTTTTCACCCGCACGCGCCAACTCGCCTGTGCGCACGCTTTCCGGTGGCGAACGCAACCGCCTGCTGCTGGCGCGCCTGTTCGCACTGCCGGCCAACGTGCTGGTGCTGGACGAACCGACCAACGACCTGGACATCGAAACCCTGGAACTGCTGGAAGAACTGCTGCAAAGCTACAGCGGCACGGTTTTTCTGGTCAGCCATGACCGGCGCTTTCTGGACAACGCCGTCACCAGCACCATCGCCTGGGAAGGCGACCCGGCCTACGGCGGCAGGCCCGGCCTGTGGCGCGAATACGAGGGCGGGTACGAGGACTGGAAGACGCAGCGCGAACGCACTCGGCTGGCGTTGGCGGCGGCGCCAGCTGCGTCTGCTGCGCCTGTTGGGTCCGCTGGTTCTGCGGCGTCGGGCGTTTCGCCTGCTGCCAGCGCTGCGCCTGCTCGCCCGGCCGCTGCGGCAGCCGTTACCGTGGCGCCGCGCAAGCTCAGCTACAAGGAACAACGCGAACTCGAAGCCCTGCCGGCCCGCATCGAAGCACTGGAAGCCGAGCAGAAGACCCTTTCCGAACGCCTGGCCGACCCGGGCTTCTACAGCCGCGAAGCACAAAACGTGGCCACCGTGCAAGCGCGTGTGGCCGCCATCGACGACGAGCTGCTGCAGGCCATGGAACGCTGGGAAGCCCTGGGCCAGCGCGGCTGAATTTCTCGCACGAATCTCTACACAAGGACCGCACCATGACCACCCCGATGACCTACCGCCGCCTGGGCCGGAGCGGCCTGCGCGTCAGCACCCTGTCTTTGGGCAGCTGGATCACTTATCACAACCAGGTCGACGTGAAGTCGGCGGCAGAGATGATGGCCGCGGCGTTTGATGCCGGCATCAACTTCTTCGACAACGCCGAGGTTTATGCCGCCGGCCGCAGTGAAGAGGTGATGGGCGCAGCCATCAAGCAACTGGCCTGGCCGCGCCTGAACTACATCGTCAGCACCAAATTTTTCTGGGGCCTGGCAGGTAAGGACGAAGGCATCAACCGCAAGAACACGCTGAACCGCAAGTACCTGATGCAGGCCATGGACGGCAGCCTGCAGCGCATGGGGCTGGACCACATCGACTTGATCTACTGCCACCGGCCCGACCCGCACACGCCCATCGAAGAAACTGTGCGCGCGATGAGCGACATCATCGACCAGGGCAAGGCGTTGTACTGGGGCACCAGCGAATGGAGCGCTTCGGACATTCATTCGGCCTGGCATCTGGCCGACCGCCATGGCTGGCACAAGCCGGTGATGGAACAGCCCGAATACAACCTGTTCCACCGTGAGCGGGTCGAGAAAGAGTACGCGCGCCTATACGAGGATATCGGCCTGGGCCTGACCACTTGGAGCCCGCTGGCATCGGGCCTGTTGACGGGCAAGTACCGCACTGGTGTGCCCGAAGGCAGCCGCGGCGCGATGGACAGCATGGCCTTCCTGCGCGATGGTCTGCTCGATGTCGACAAGAACGCCGCCGTCGCCCAATTGGTTCCGATAGCCGCTGAACTGGGCTGTTCACTGGCCCAGTTGGCCCTGGCCTGGGTGGCAAAGAACCCGCGTGTCAGCACCGTCATCACCGGGGCGTCGAAGCTGTCGCAGTTGCAGCAGAACCTGGGTGCGCTGGTGGTGCTGGACAAGCTCACGCCTGAGCTGATGGGCCGCATTGAAGGGCTGACGCAAGCGCTGGCCGATTGAGCCGCTTCGGCCGTCAGCGCAGCGCCAACCCGACATCGGCTTGGGGGGTCTTCATCAACCCGTCATCTTTCAGGCCGAAGCTTGGGAATTTGTGCATGAACTGGGGTCGCCATGCGTCAACGCCGCTCTCCCTCGCGCGCCTTCATCGTGTGCTTGATTTGTGCTCAGGCGGTGGCTGCCCAGGCCGTCTCGCTGGACGAAGCGGTCGTCGGTGACTTCTCGAACAATCGCTTTGCACCCACGGCTTTCCCTCTCGACTTTTCGGGTCCGACCCCAGGGCACAACGTGCTCAGCGGCACGCTCGGGGCCACCGGAACCGCGGACCGCGACTACCTTCGCGTCGTCGTGCCCGAGGGCTTTTTCTGGACCGAGCTGCGCGTGGGCAACCAGACGACCACGGGCGGCACAGGCTCTTTCATCGGCCTGGCTGCCGGTGGCGTGGTGCCTGTCGCTCCTGAAGCGGCCAGTGCCGCAGGCCTGATCGGATGGTGGCTGTACAGAACGGCTGACCGCGGCACCGACATCCTTGACAACATGGCTGTGGCCGCCCTGGGTTCGAGCGGCTTTGCCCGGCCCTTGCCAGCGGGCGAGTACGGCTTGTGGCTGCAAGAGTTGGCCCCTGGCAGCTACCCATACCGTTTCAACTTCATCCTCAGCCCCGTGAGCGAACCGTCGGCCATGCTGCTTCTGCTCAGCGGCCTGCTGGCGCTGCCGCGCCTGGCGCGCCGCCGCAGTTGAGCCCCCTGGCGCCTCACCCGCACGGCGGTCATTGCTGCTGATGCGGGTCTGGCCCGGATGGCCGATGAACGGGGCTGTTCAGTGAACCGGCTGGGGCTGGCCCTGAGCAACAGGCTCACGCCCGAAAGCGATGGGCCGAAGTGTTGGGCTGAAGCGATGGGCCAAACTAATGGGCCGAAGCAATGGGCTGAAGCTGAGCCTCTCGAACAAGGCCGGCCCAACTGCCAGAAGGCAGCCTGACCCGCTATTGAAACCACTATCTTTGCCCGATTCATCCGAGCCGGACAAATGACACAGGAGTGTCAAGAGCCGAACCCAGCATCAAGCGGTCCCAATCAACGCTTCCTGCAAAAGGCTCGCCCATGAAACTCTCCATCTCCCTGACCGCCGCACCGCTGGTGCTGGCACTGGCACTGGCCGCACCGCTGGCCCATGCGGGCAGTGCTGCCTCGGCCTCGCTGTCATTCTCCGTGCTGGCCGGCAATGGCTTCAGCTGGCTGACGGCGCCGGCTTCCTACGGCGACAGCAGTGCCACAGCCGCCGAATTGACGGGCTTCAATTTCGCTGCCAATTTCTTCAGCCCCAGCTATGGCCCGGCAGCGTCGACCAATGACCTAGCTCTGGGTGTCGCGGTGCCAGCGTCCACGGCCAGCGCCAGTGCCGGCCCGGTCTTCGCCAACGCCTTCAGTTTCGGCAATGCCAGTAACGCCACCTTGCAAGCCAGCGCGCTGGTGCCCAGCGAAGGCCGCGCTGACGCCACGAGCTTTGCGCGTTCGTTCTTCAGCCTGGCACCTGGTGCGAGCGTGACCTTCCAGGGTGCCCTTTTCCTGTCCGTCACCGGCACCAACCCCAGCCTGCCCGCCAACTTCAACGTCAGCGACTTCTACGGCTTCGCCAGCGGCTTGCTCGCAGTGGGCAACAACACGTTGCTGCGTGAACTGGGCGGCCCGGCCAGCACCGGCGCGGTCGGCAGTTACAGCCTGAACGACATCGGCCCGATGACCCTGACAGTCACCAACACCACCGGTGCCCCCCTGACCAGTTTCCTGGACAGCGGCGTCACGGTCTACAGCGCATCGGTCGTGCCCGAGCCCGGCACCTATGCCCTCTTGGCCGCAGGCCTGCTGGCCATCGGTGTCTTCGTGCGTCGCAATTCCCAAGCCGTGTGAGCGGCACCCAACCCCATCAGGAGTACAGATGAACACCACCGTTTACACCGCCCCGCAAATCGTCGATCCGGACGACCTCGACAACAACCCCAGTACCGCGCCGCACCTGCAAGACCTGGTGGCCCAGCGCATCAGCCGACGCGACGTCATCAAGGGCGGCGTTGGCGCCATGGCCGCTGCTGGCTTCGGCACAGCCGGCCTGCTGATGACTGAGGACGCTGCAGCGCAGTCGCGCAGCAGCCGCGGCCCCGTGGCCGCTTCTTCGCTCGACTTCACACCCGTGGCGAAGTCCATTGCCGACGGGGTCAGTGTGGCCGCCGGCTACACCGCCACCGTCATCTATGCCACGGGCGACAGCCTGAGCGCAGCCTTGCCCGAGTACGTGGGCGACGGCAGCGAAACCGACTACAGCCGCCGCGCAGGCGACCACCACGACGGCATCAACTGGTTCGGCCTCAGCGCCCTGGCCGACGTGCCCGACCGCACCAGCAGCGACCGCGGCCTGCTGGCCGTGAACCACGAAAACATCACCGGCACGGCACAGTTCCTGCACCCGCAAGGTGAAACCAACCTGGCATCTTCCGCCGGCCCGCGCCCGGAAAGCGAAGTTGTCAAGGAAATCGACGCCCACGGCGTTTCCATCGTCGAAATGCGCAAGCAGGGCGGGCAGTTCGCACGCCAGGTGGCGAGCCGCTACAACCGCCGCGTCACTGGCCGCACCATGATGGACATCGCCGGCCCGGCGCGCGGCACGGCGTTCCTGCGCACGAAGTTTTCGCCCACTGGCGTGCTGGCGCGCGGGACGTTGAACAACTGCGGCCACGGCGTCACACCCTGGGGCACGTACCTGGGCTGCGAAGAGAACTGGGCCGGCTATTTCAAGCGCAACGCGGGCGACGACGCGCTGCGCACCCAGCGCGAAAACACCCAGCTGCTGCGCAACGGTTTGCGCCCGAACGCAGAAGGCTTTGCCCACCGCCGCTGGGCCAGCGTGGTCGCGGCCGACCCGAGCAGCACCGAATTCAGCCGCTTCAATTGCAGCGTGCTGGGCGCCACCGCCACCGACGACTTCCGCAACGAACACAACACCTTCGGCTACATCGTCGAGATCGACCCCTACGACCCGTTGTCGCGCCCGAAGAAGCGCACCGCGCTGGGCCGTCGCGCCAACGAAGGCGCCTGGAGCAGCCTGCCCAGGGCCGGCCGCCCGATCGCGTTCTACATCGGCTGCGATTCGCGCAACGAATACGTCTACAAGTACGTCAGCGATGCGACCTGGAACCCGCTGGACGCGCGCCGGGGTGGCATGGCAGCCGGTGACAAGTACATGGACCGTGGCACCATTTACGCCGCCGTCTTCAACGCCGACGGCACGGGCCGCTGGGAAGCGCTGACCCTGGCCAACCCGAAAGTGGCTGCTGGCGTGGCGGTGTCAGCCAACAACCCGGCCGGCTACCAGTTCGCAGACCTGGCCGACATCTGCGTCAACACCCGTCTTGCCGCCGGTGCTGCCGGCGCCACGCGCATGGACCGGCCGGAATGGACGGCGGTGAACCCGTTCAACGGTGAGATCTACATCACCATGACCGAGAACCCCGACCGCGGTAATTCCGGCAACAGCGGCAACAACGTGCCCAACCCGGCCCTGGACGCTTCCAACCCGCGTTACTGGCGCGACACCAAGGGCGTGACCAGCCAGGGCGCGGCGATTGCCAATCAGCGTGGCAACGTCAACGGCCACATCGTGCGCATTCGCGAGGACGGCGACGATGCGGGCGCCTTCAGCTTCCGCTGGGACATCTTCCTCTTCGCGTCGCAAGCCAACGCCGACACGCCGGCTGAAGAAGCCAACTACCAGCAGAACGTGAACCTCAGCGGTCTGACCGATGCCAACGACCTGAGCAAACCCGACGGTGTCTGGTTCAGCACCGTGACCGGTATTTGCTACATCCAGACCGACGACAACACGTACACCGACCGCAGCAATGCCATGTTGCTGGCCGCCATTCCTGGCCGTTATGGTGACGGCGGTGCTGTGGACGTGGTCAACCTGCCCTCGGGCAGCCCGAACCAGGCGGTGACCAGCCCCGTGACAGTGCGCACCTTCGCTGGCCGGCGCATGACCGAGGCCACGCTCAAGCGCCTGTTCGTAGGGCCACGCGGCGCTGAAATCACCGGCTTGACAGAGACCCCGGACGGCAAGGCGCTGTTCATCAACGTCCAGCACCCGGGCGAAAACACCGGCCGCGCGGGTGCCGTGCCGGCCAGCACGGCGCTGACGCCGACGACGCTGAACGGCCCGTTCGAAAGCAACTGGCCCGGCAACGCCGGCTATGGCCCGGGCGGCGCTGTTGCCCGGCCGCGGTCTGCCACCGTGGTCATCACGCGCAACGACGGTGGCGTGATCGGCTTCGATGCCAGCAAGCCCATGACCTGATTGCGTGCGGGCTCTGCCCGTTCTCGCCCAGACATGGTCAAGGCCCCTGGCGACAGGGGCCTTTTTTTGTTTGATCAAGGCACCCTGGAACGGGGGGTGGCATCGCTGCCAGGTCACTGTTTCGTCATCTCTGCTGTCTAGCATTTGAATCGTCTTTCAATCTGCTGGCGCCTGGGATCGTTCTTCCCAGATCGCAGCCCACATCAGGAGCTTTGACCCATGAGCAGCGTTTTCCATCCCAGTAACGACGAGACGATCAATCCGTCTGGCAATGCATCCATTCGCGATGTCATCGACCAGTTCAGCGGACGCCGCACCTTCCTGAAGGGCACGCTGGCAGCCGGCGTTCTGACGGGCCTCGGCGGTTTCGGCACCAACGCCTTGGCCTACACGCCCAGCCCCGCACCTGTGGGCGGTGGCATCACCTTCACCGGCGTCGGGCCGAACCGGCCTTCGAACCCGGGCGGCTACATCGACGCCATCACGGTACCCGTGGGTTACACCTGCAAGGTGTTGGTCGCCTGGGGCGATGCCGTCGGCATCCCCGGTGCCCCCGCCCACTACAACCCCGCCATGCCGATGACCGAAGCGTTGCAGCTGACCACCTTCGGCCAGCACAACGACGGCATGCACTTCTTCCCGTTCCCCGTGGTCGGCGCGCGCGCCGCGTCCAGCGACCGTGGCTTGCTGTGCGTGAACAACGAATACGTCGACCCCGGCCTGCACGTCAACAGCGCCGCCTACGGCAGCTACGCGCTGACGGCCGCCGATGTGGCCGCCCAGGTGGCCGCACATGGCGTCAGCATTGTTGAAGTGCGCAAGGTCAACGGCGAGATGCAGGTGCAGCGCCCCAGCCCGCTGGCCCGCCGCATCACCGGCAAGACGCCTTGCCGCGTCAGCGGCCCGGCGGCCGGCAACGCGCTGCTGCGGACCGCAGCCGACCCCACCGGCACCCAGGTGCTTGGCACATTGAACAACTGCGCCCATGGCTACACGCCCTGGGGCACCTACCTGACCTGCGAAGAAAACTTCAACGGCTACTTCGGCGCCACGACGGCCCAGCTGGCCGCCGCACCGCTAACGCCCCTGGAAGCCCGCTACGGCGTGTCGGGCGGCGGTTTCGGCTACCGCTGGCACGAGCAGGACCCGCGCTTCAACATCCGTACCAACCCGAACGAGCCGAACCGCTTTGGCTGGGTGGTCGAGATCGATCCCTGGAACCCGAACTCGCAGCCGATCAAGCGCACCGCGCTGGGCCGCTTCAAGCACGAAGGCGCATGGAGCGTCGTTGGCGCCGATGGCTCTGTCGCTGTGTACCTGGGCGACGACGAGCGCAACGACTACATGTACAAGTTCGTCTGCGCTGGCAGGTTCAGCCCGTCCAACCGCGGCGCCAACCGTAATCTGCTGGACAGTGGCACGCTTTACGTGGCGAAGTTCGCCGCTGACGGCACGGGCCAGTGGCTGCCGCTGGTGTGGGGCCAGGGCGGGCTGACGGCCGCCAACGGCTTCGCCGACCAGGCTGAAGTGCTGATCAAGACCCGCCAGGCCGCCGACCGCGTGGGCGCCACGATGATGGACCGCCCGGAGTGGGTGGCCGTGCACCCGACCACGCGCGAGGTCTACCTTACGCTGACCAACAACAACCGCCGCGGCACCACGCCGGCGTCTTCCAACAACGTCAACGGCACCACGGTCGCCGCCAGCGCGCGCCCACCCGTCGACGCCACCAACCCACGCAGCGACAACCGCTACGGCCACATCCTGCGCTGGAACGAAACCGGCAGTGACCCCACCGCCACCACCTTCGCCTGGGACATCTTCATGGAATGCGGCGACAAGGCGACCGCTCTGACCCCGGCTTCGCGCTACCAGGGCAACATCCTGGGAGACGACCTTGGCGCGCCGGACGGCCTGTGGTTCGACAAGGACGGCCGGCTCTGGATCCAGACCGACCAGCAAGGCAACGGCTTGGGCGACTGGGTGAACATCGGCGGCAACATGATGTCGGTGGCCGACCCGGCCACGCGCGAGGTGCGCCGCTTCTGCACCACCCCGCGCAACTGCGAAATCACCGGTGTCGTCACGACGCCCGACGGCAAGACCATGTTCGTCGGCATCCAGCACCCCGGTGAAGACTGGGCGCCGGGCGGCTTCACCAGCCAGAGCACCTGGCCCGACAGCGGCGCGAACGGCCCGACGACCCAGAACGGCGTGGTCGCCAAGCCGCGTTCGGCGGTGGCCGTGATTACCAAGGACAACGGCGGCGTCATTGGCACCTGATGCCAAGCCACCCGTCCCAATTTCAGTCCAGTCCAACACTCAAGGAATCATCATGAAGCTTCGTTTCATCGCCGCCGCGCTTGCCCTGGCGGCCGCCCTCCCGGCTCACGCCGTCCTGGTCAACAACGCGGCGGCCATTCCGTCGCCTATCCCGGCCATCAACTTCGACGCCTTCGACGGACTCATCACCACCGGCCCGGAACCCGTGGGCAACGGCATCATGTTCACCGGTGACCAGGGTTCGGAACTGGGTGCCTTCATCGCCGATCTGGGCAACAACGGCCTCTGGGGTGCCGGCAACAGCTTCGTCGCCGGTGGCGCCATCGGCGAGTTGCGCTTCACCCTGGCCGACGGCTTCTTCTCGAGTGGTGGAGGTGCGCTCGTCAACCATGTCTCGGTGCCTGGCTTTCCGTTCTCGATGGTGATATCGGCTTACGGCGAGAACAACCAGATCATCGAGACCCACACGTTTTCGGTCAGCACCGGAGTCAACAGCCTGAACCAGGGCTTGTTCGCCGGCATCGTGCGCCCGCAGGCCGACATCCGCGCGATCTCGTTCAAGGGCAACTCGGTGGTGCTGGACAACCTGGTGTTCGCCACGCCCGTGCCGGAACCCGGCACAGCCGCCTTGATGCTGGCTGGCCTGGCCGTCGCTGGCTTCATGGCGGGCCGTCGCCGCGGCTAATTCGTGGCCCGGGTCTGGATTGCACTGCTGGCGACATTGTCGCCGCTGGCGGTTGCTGCCCAGCAGAGCGTGGAGCACCGCATCCGGCCGGTTGCGGACGCCACCATTTACGCGCAGCAAGATGGCAGCGCGGCCTTGGACGCCACGGCCGACGGCAAAGGCCCGAACCTGTGGACGTCCGTCATCGCCTCGGGCGCGACGCGCCGGGCCTTGCTGCGTTTTGACCTGTCGACCATTCCACCCGGGTCGCAGGTCGAGTCCGTGCAGCTGGAGTTGTTCGAGATTCGCGCCCGCGACGAACACGTGGTCAGCGTGCACCGCATGCTGGCTTCGTGGGGTGAAGGCGCATCCAACGGCGGTGACGCTGGCGTCGGAGCACCGGCGCAGGCGGGTGATTCGACCTGGTCGCATCGCTTTTGGCCCAAGGTCCTTTGGGCAGAGCGCGGGGGCGACTTTGCGCCCAGCGCCAGCGCAGCCCTGCTGGTTGGCATCGGTCCTGCCGCCTTCGTCTGGCAGTCCACACCGCAGCTCGTGGCCGACGTGCAGGGCTGGTTGGCACAACCCGCCAGCAACCACGGCTGGATTCTGATCGGTGACGACCAGGGTCTGCAGAACGCCAAACGCTTTGGCAGCCGAGAGAACAGCGCCGATGCGGGACGGCCGACGCTGATCGTCACCGTCGGCGCGGCGCCCCTTGCTTCGGCCGACGGTGACATTCCTTTGCCGCCCTGGGCGCTGGCGATGATGGCCGCGGCCCTGGGCCTGGCGCTGTGGCGAAAACAGCGCTGATCAGCCAGCACGCGGGACGGGTCCTGCTGTTCCTGCTGCTGTTCACCGCGCTGACCCTGCTGTGGTCGAATGCGGCCGGCACCGCATTGCAGGCCTGGGTCATTCACCACCTGACTGTGGTGCCAGCGGCCTGGGCCATTGACCTGGTGGACCCGGCGCGCAACGTCACTGCCGCGGGCGCACAGCTGGCCGCCCCGGGCGGCAGCGTCAATGTGCTTGCCGGCTGTGAAGGGGCCGACCTGGTCTTCCTGCTGGTCAGCGCGATGGTGTGCGCACCACTGAGCTGGCGCGCCCGTGGCACGGGCGTGTTGCTCGGCATCCTGGTCGTCTTTGTGCTCAACCAGGCACGCGTCATCGGATTGCTCTATGCCTTGCAGCACGACCGGGCGGTGTTCGACCTGCTGCACGGCACCTTGCTGCCGCTGGTGCTGGTGGTGCTGATCTCGGGCTTCTTCTTGTGGTGGCTGGAGCGCGGGTCGACGCCGAACGCATCTGCTGCGCCAGGGCGCACGACTTGAACCCCATCCGCGCGGCCTTGCTGCGTCTGCTGCTGGCCGCTGCTGTGCTGATTCCCGCGGCCTGGGCCGGCGGAGACGCAGTCATACGTGCCGCCGTTCCCGCGATGGCCCGCGTCCTGGCCTTCATCGCCCCCGATTTCGAAGTGAGGCACCTGGCGCTGGCGCGGGTGGCGGGCGAGCAACGCGTGACGGTTGAGGTCAATCTGGCGCGCACCACGATCGTGGGCGAACGCGCGCTGGTGCCCGACCCGCGTGGCAGCGCCAGCGCCTTCACGCCTGCCGGCCACGGTCTGCTGGTGCCATGGGTGGCGGCGCTGGGCGTCTTGGGCTGGCCTTATGGCCGGCTTGGCGAACTGCTGGCGCGCGCGCTGCTGTTGCTGCCTTTGCTGGCTGCCTGGATCGTTCTGGACGCACCACTGATGCTGGCAGCATCGATTTGGCAACTGCTGCTTGATGCTGTTGCACCGGGAACCACTTCCTTTCTGGGGGCGGTCCCTCTCTTCCTGGTGGGCGGCGGGCGCATCGTCATCGGTCTGGCAATGGCAGCCGGCGTCGTTTGGGCCATCAGCCGGCTGTTTGCCAGGGTCGTAACGCCCAGGGCGCCGAGTCCGGCCTAAACGCAAGTCCGCGCAGCCAGTCCGTGCGAGCTGCCTGGGCCAGGTGTGCACGGCCGGGTTTACGTGGCCAGATGTACATGGCCAGGTATGCACGGCCAGGTGCCATTCGGCCAGCAGCACCACGCCGTTGACCCCGCCCGGTGGCGCTTGCCGGCGTTCGCAAATGCACTGCTGCCCAGGGCCCGCCACCTAGAATCCTTGCTTCCCCAGGTTTTAAGTTCAGCACGACATGGCCGCTACCGCTATCGCCCCCGACACCTCGCTGATGGCCAACGCCATCCGCGCCCTGGCCATGGACGCCGTCCAGCAAGCCAATTCCGGCCACCCCGGCGCCCCGATGGGCATGGCCGACATCGCGGTTGCCCTGTGGGGTCGGCACCTGAAACACAACCCCCGGCACCCGCACTGGGCCGACCGCGACCGCTTCGTTCTGAGCAACGGCCACGGCAGCATGCTCGTCTATGCCCTGCTGCACCTGACGGGCTACGACCTGGCGATGAGCGAGCTGCGCAACTTCCGGCAGCTGCACAGCCAAACCCCGGGCCATCCCGAAGTGGACGTCACCCCCGGTGTCGAGACCACCACCGGCCCGCTGGGGCAGGGCATGGCCAATGCCGTGGGCATGGCCTTGTCTGAAAAACTGCTGGCGGCTGAATTCAACCGCCCCGGCCACAACGTCGTCGACCACCACACCTACGTCTTCATGGGCGACGGCTGCCTGATGGAAGGCATCAGCCACGAAGCCTGCGCGCTGGCTGGCGCCTGGAAACTGAACAAGCTGATTGCGATTTACGACGACAACGGCATCAGCATCGACGGTCAGGTCGCGCCCTGGTACATCGACAACGTCGGACAGCGTTTTGGCGCCTACGGCTGGAACGTCATCGGGCCCATCGACGGGCACGATGTCGCGGCCGTTGACGCCGCGCTCACCCAGGCCCGGGCGGCCACGGGCCAGCCCACGCTGATCATCTGCAAGACCACCATCGGCAAGGGCAGCCCGAACCGCGGCGGCACCGCCAAGGCCCATGGCGAAGCGCTGGGCGCAGAAGAGATTCGGCTGACGCGTGCGTCCATGGGCTGGGCGTTCGAGCCCTTCGTGATTCCCGAAGCCGCCTACGCCGCGTGGGACGCCAAGGCCGCCGGCGCCCAAGCCGAAGCCGCCTGGGACGAAGGCTTCGCGGCCTACACCGCCGCCTACCCTGAACTGGCCGCCGAATTCACGCGCCGCATGCGCGGTGAATTGCCCGCCAACTTCGCCCAGGTGGCCGTGGACGCGGTCATTGCGGCGCACACCAAGACTGAGACCGTGGCGAGCCGCAAGGCCAGCCAGATCGCACTGGAAGCCTTCACCGCGGCCCTGCCCGAAATGCTGGGCGGCAGCGCCGACCTGACGGGTTCGAACCTGACCAACACCACGTCGACACCGGCACTGCGTTTCGGCGCCGATGCTTCGCCCAACGGCGGCCGCCACATCAACTACGGCGTGCGCGAATTCGGCATGGCCGCCATCATGAATGGCGTTGCGCTGCACGGCGGCTACATCCCGTATGGCGGCACCTTCCTGACCTTCAGCGACTACAGCCGCAATGCCATCCGCATGGCTGCGCTGATGAAAAAGCGCGTCATCCACGTCTTCACGCACGACAGCATCGGCCTGGGCGAAGACGGCCCCACGCACCAGAGCGTCGAACACGCGGCCAGCCTGCGGCTGATTCCGAACCTGGACGTCTGGCGCCCGGCCGACACCGCCGAAACGACGGTCGCCTGGACCATGGCGTTGTCCAACGCCACCCGCCCCACCGCACTGCTGCTGAGCCGCCAGAACCTGCCCTACCTGCCCAAGGCTGCGCTCGACGACATCGCCAAAGGCGCGTATGTATTGGCCGAACCCAGCGAAGTGGGGCTGAAGAAAAAGGCCCAGGCTGTGATCATCGCCACCGGCAGCGAAGTGCAGCTGGCCCTGCACGCGCAAGCCGAACTGGCCAAGCGCAAGATTGCGGTGCGCGTGGTCAGCATGCCCAGCACGACGGTGTTCGACCGGCAGAGCGTGGCTTACAAGAAGGCCGTGCTGCCGCCCAGGCTGCCGCGCGTGGCTGTGGAAGCTGGCGTCACCGACGGCTGGTGGAAGTACGGCTGCGCTGCTGTTTTGGGCATCGACACTTACGGCGAAAGCGCGCCGGCGCCGGCGCTGTTCAAGCATTTCCACCTGACGGCTGCGAATCTGGCGGCGGTGGTGCGCAAGGTGCTGGTGCGCTGACTGCAGGCGATGCGGCAAGTGATGCGGCAAGGGATGCGGCCAGCGATGCGGCGGTCAGCAGGCATTCTTTTCGCGGCCTGCCTGGCGTCTGCGCAAGCGATGGCGCAGCAGCTCGAACTGGCGCCGTCTGCCGCCTCGCGCTGCCTGCAGTTGCTGCCCGGTCAGCCCACCGAGCCCGAGTACCCGTTCGTGGACTGGAAGGGTGGCAAGGCCGGGCAGGTGCTGGTCGAATTGCGATTCACCACCGCCGACACCCGGCCCGAGGTGACCGTGCTGGCCAGCAGCGGCCCGGACAGTCTGGTTGACGCGGTGAAACGCCATTTGCGCGATTACCGCGTGCCCTGCCTGGCGGCCAGCGACGCGCCGGCGCGTTTGCAATTCGAGTACGTCTTCAAGCCCGACGTTCGCAAGGTGCTGTGGAGCCGCCCCACCGACGCGCCCGACCCCGCACAGCTGGCGCAGCTGCGCTGCATGAAGCTGCCGGGCGGCAAGGGGCCGAGTTACCCGCAGCGCGCGATGCAGCGCGGCGTTCAGGGTCGGCTGCTGGCGCGCATGCGCTTTGAATCAGCAGACCAGCCGCCCACCATCGAACTGTTTCATCGCCCTTCGGCGCGTGAACTCGCCATTGAAGTTCGCAGCTGGGCGCAAGGCCTGCGCATGCCCTGCTGGGAAGGGCAAGCCGTCAACAGCTTTTGGGAGTTCATCTTTGTGTTCGACGGCGAGGCTTACGGCTTCAAGCCGCTGGACCTGCTGCAGTTCTTGCGCGGCGTCAAAGACCTCGACCAGCAGACGCTGACGGTTGACACCAGTGACATGGGTTGCCCCTTTGACCTGAAGCTGCAGTATCGGCAGCCTGACTTGCCCAACCGCGTCGGTGAGGTCGGGGAAGCCAACCCGGCGCGCCGCCCGCTGATCGAGTGGCTGGAGGGGCGGCAACTGCAGCTCAATGCAAAACAGCTGGATGCCGTGTATGCCGACACAACCACGTTAAGCGTTCCATGCCTGAAAATCGACCTGAAACCCAAGGAGAAAACATGAGCATCAAGGTAGGCATCAATGGCTTCGGCCGCATCGGGCGCATGGTGTTTCGCGCCGCAGTGCAGAACTTTCCCGAGATCGAGATCGTCGGCATCAACGACCTGCTCGAACCCGACTACCTGGCCTACATGCTGCGCTATGACAGCGTGCATGGCCGCTTCAAGGGCGACATCGCGGTTGACGGCAACACCCTCATTGTCAACGGCAAGAAGATTCGCCTGAGCGCGCACAAAGACCCGGCCCTGCTGGCCTGGGGCGACATCGGCGCCAATATCGTGGTCGAAGCCACGGGCCTGTTCCTGACCCAGGAAAGCTGCCAGAAGCACATCGACGCGGGCGCCAAGAAAGTCATCCAGAGCGCACCCAGCAAAGACGACACGCCGATGTTCGTCTTCGGCGTCAACGACAAAACCTATGCCGGCCAGACCATCATCAGCAACGCCAGTTGCACCACCAACTGCCTGGCACCCGTGGCCAAGGTGCTGAACGACAGCTTCGGCATCAAGCGCGGCCTGATGACGACCGTGCATGCCGCCACCGCGACCCAAAAGACGGTGGACGGCCCCAGCAACAAAGACTGGCGCGGCGGCCGCGGCATTCTGGAAAACATCATCCCCAGCAGCACCGGCGCGGCCAAGGCGGTGGGCGTGGTGATTCCGGAACTGAACAAGAAGCTTACTGGCATGGCCTTCCGCGTGCCCATCAGCGACGTCAGCGTGGTCGACCTGACGGTAGAACTGGTCAAGGAAGCCAGCTTCGAAGAAATTTGCGCGGCCATGAAGGCCGCCGCCAATGGCCCGATGAAGGGCGTGCTGGCTTACACCGAAGACAAGGTCGTGGCCACCGACTTCCGCGGCGAACCCTGCACCAGTGTTTTCGACGCCGATGCCTCGATCGCGCTGGACAAGACCTTCATCAAGGTCGTGGCCTGGTACGACAACGAATGGGGCTACAGCAACAAGGTGCTGGAAATGGTGCAGGTGATGGCGCGCTGAAGCCTGCGCGTCCTCTCAGAACAGGGCCTGCGGATGCAGGCCTTTTCCGTGGCCGGGGCCGAAGCATCAAGTTCAAGCTGGTTCGGCCGAAATAGAGGTTGATCGACGTGGCCTTGGCTGTTTCGCCGCCAAGGGACTAAGGGCTACTGAGGGCCACTCAGGGCCGCCAAGGCCGCCAAGGGCCGCCATCGGCCACGCCAGAGGCAGATACACATGCCCGCCAGAAGCTGCCTACACTGCCGACGATGCTGACCACACCTGCCAAGCCTTCCCGCCCTCTGCATGGGTTTCCAGCGCCGGGTCGGCGCTGGCGGGCGGTTCTGCTCGTCGCCAGCCTGCTTGCCACGGCAAGCGCGGGGGCTGCGCCGGCGGCGGGTGCGCCCCTCTCGGCGGTCGAGGGCGAAGTCATCGTGCGTTTCAAAGCCGACGCGCAAATCTTGCGCCGGCATGCGCTGGCGGCCCGTGCCGACCCGTCGGTGGTTGGCGACATCCTGCAACGTCGCGCCGAACTGATGGCCAGCCGCACCGGCCGCAGCCTGCGGGCTGGCGCGGCGGTTGGCGAACGCATGCAGGTGCTGCGCGCCAGCGGCGTGGATGCAGCCACGCTGGCGCGTGAACTGGCGGCCGACCCCGAAGTCGAATTCGCCGAATCCAACGGCCGCAAGCGGCGGCTGACGGCGCCCAACGACCCGCTTTATGCCGCCCAGCCGCTTGGCGTACGCCCGCGCGGCCCCGACGCCGGCCAGTGGTACCTGCGTGCCCCGCAGGCGCCGGTGGTGTCGTCGATCGACATCGAAACCGCCTGGGCCCGCACGACGGGTAGCGCCAACGTGGTGGTGGCCGTGCTCGACACGGGAGTTCGCTTCGAACACCCCGACCTGGGCCGCGTGGCCAATGGCGGCAAGCTGCTTCCGGGCTACGACTTCGTCGCCAATGCCACCATCGCCAACGACGGCGGCGGCCGCGATGGCGACCCCAGCGACCCTGGCGACTGGGTCAGCACGCTGGACTTGCAGGCCGACAACCTGTTGCCTGTCAACCAACGCCGATTTGCCGATTGCTCGGTCGCCAGCAGTTCCTGGCATGGCACGGCCACGGCCAGCCTGGTGGGCGCTTCGACGAACGACAGCGTGGGCATGGCCGGCGCGGCACCCGGCGTGCGCGTGCTGCCGGTGCGCGTGCTGGGTAAGTGCTACGGCGTGGACAGCGACATTCAGGCCGGCATGCGCTGGGCTGCCGGCATTTCGGTGGCGGGCGTGCCCGACAACCCCACGCCTGCCAAGGTGCTGAACATGAGCCTGGGCGGCAGCGGCGCCTGCAGTGCGTCGTACCAGGCTGCGGTGGACGAAATCGTCGCGCGCGGCGTCGTCATCGTGGCTGCCGCCGGCAACAGCGCCGGCGGGCCGGTGGGCACGCCGGCCAGTTGCCGTGGCGTGGTTGCCGTGGCGGCGCTGCGCCACGTCGGCACCAAGGTCGGGTTTTCCGACCTGGGACCGGAAATCACCATCGCCGCCCCCGGCGGCAATTGCATCAACATCGGCGCAGGAGACGCCTGTGTCTACCCGATCCTGGCGGCCACCGACCGCGGCAGCCAGGGCCCGACCGGCACCACCTGGACCGACAGTTTCGACATCACGGTCGGCACCAGCTTCAGTTCGCCCCTGGTGGCTGGCACGGTAGGCCTGATGTTCTCGGCCCAGCCCACGTTGACGCCGGCACAGGTGCGCACCGCGCTGCAAATGACGGCCCGCCCGTTTCCCACAACCGGTGGCGACAACGGCAGCGACCCCACCCCGGTCGTGCAGTGCAGCGCGCCGAACAGCAATGTCCAACAGCTGCAGTGCTACTGCAACACCAGTTTCTGCGGCGCCGGCATGCTAAACGCTGGCGCTGCCGTTGGCGCCGTGGCCGCACTGACTGCGCGCATCACCTTGGATACCGCTGCCCCGACGGCGGGCAGCCCGGTCGCCTTCAGCAGCGGCGGCACCACCACGGGCCCGGCCCGCACACTGCGCGGCTGGTCGTGGACTGTTGTCTCTGGCGGCGGCATCGCGCCGGCCTTCACCGGTGCCACCAACACCGCCACGGCCAGCCTGACGCCCAGCGGCGCCGGCAGCTTCACGGTGCGCCTGACCGTCACCGACGACCTGGGCCTGACGGCCAGCAGCGAACAGACCGTGTCGGTCGCCGCTGCGCCCTTGCCGCCGTCCCCGCCCGTGACGCCCACACCTGAGGCCGGTGGCGGCGGCGGCGGGGCCATGTCCTGGCCCTGGCTGATGCTGCTGACGCTGGCTGTGGCGGCCTTGGGTTTCAGGAAACCCGGCAAGGCTTGAAGCCACCGGCCAGGTCGGCGGCGGGCAGGGCCAGCAGTTTCGCCTGCAACGCGGCATCGGCCTGGTCCACGCGCAGCCAGACGCGGCCGTCGGTGTCGCTGGTCTGCGCCCAGCGCCCCACGGGCAGCGCGGCGGCTTCCAGGACGGCCTGGCCGGCGGGCAGGCTGGCAGCGTCCAGCGGCCCGGCTTCCAGGCAGGCTGGCCCGCTTTCGCGGGCTTCGCTGGCTTCGGCGACGCTGGCGCTGGCGCTGGCGCTGGCACCGGCACTGGCACTGGCACTGGCACTGGCACTTCCGCCTCCGCCTCCGCTCCCGCTCCCGCTCCCGCTCCCGCTCCCGCTTGGGGCCGGCACAACCCGCACCCATTCCGGCCGCACCTGGTTGGCCAGGCGTTGCGGTTCGCCCAGGCCGGCACGCGGGCCTGGCAGGCCGGGCGCCAGCCAGCCTTGGGCCCAGGCCAGGAAAAGCAGGTTCGCCACGACCAGGGCCAGCAGCAGGGCTCTCATGTTCTGGCCCAGGGTGGCAGGGCCACACCAGCGAAGCGCACGCTGACTTCGCCACCGATGACGCGGTGCATCGCAGGCCCGTCCTGCACGCACAGCGCGCCTTCGGCGTCAACGCCGGCCGCCACGCCGGCCAGTGCCGGCGGGCCGTTGCTGTGGATGGCCTGGCCCTGCAGCAAGTCGCGCCGCGCGTAGGCCGCGGCCAGCGCGGCGAAGCCTTCGGCCTGGAATTCGATCACGGTCCGCAGCAGGGTGGGTGCGACCCGCGCCAGCGCCTCTGGCGGGGTCAGCCCGGGGTGCAATTCCTGCAGGCAGGCTGTGGGGTTGGCGTTCGGGCTGCCGCCCGCGCTGCGGTCCGCGCTGCCGCTATCGAAAGGCGCAATGTTCAGGCCCACGCCCACGACGCAATAGCGTGCGGCCGCGGTGCCGTCTGCGCCCCCGGCCCCGCCCATGCCCATGCCTATGCCTGTGCCTATGCCCAAGCCTATGCCTATGCCTATGCCGACACCTATGCCTACGCCCGTGCCCAAGGCCGTGGTCTCGATCAGCACCCCGCCGAGCTTGCGGCCCCGGCCCGGGCCGTCCCAGCGCCACAGGTCGTTCGGCCACTTCAGGCCCAGTGCGGGGCGGCCGGAGTCGGGCGACAGCGGGTCCAGGGCCTCGGCCAGGGCCAGGCCGACGGCCAGCGACAAGCCTTGCCATTGGCGCGGCGCCAGTGGCAGGCCGATGGAAAACGTCAGCGAGGCTCCCGGCTGCGCCTGCCAGGCCCGGCCCAGCCGGCCGCGGCCGGCGGTCTGCGTCTCGGCCACCAGCAGCCAGGCCCGCGGATGCTGCCGCGCGGCTTCCAGCAGCAGGGTGTTGGTCGACGTCGCCTCGGCCAGCACTTCCACGCCCATGCCCGGGCACAAGGCCTGCAACTGCGACCGCAAGCTTTCAAGGCCCCAGGCCATGTGCATGGTCGATACCGGTGTGCGCTTGGGGCCAGGCGGCTTCAGCGCCGCTTGGGCGCCAGCATCGTGTGCCGGCAGTTGGGCGCGCCGCAGCGGCACTCGTATTCCTTCTTCAGCTTGGGCGTGTAGCGTTCGTCGATGACCAGGCCGTAGTCGTAGAAAAGTTCTTCGCCGGCGTACAGGTCGCGCAGGGCTTCGATGAAAACGCGGCCTTCGGCTTCATCGGCCTGGCAGTTCGGGTCGCAGGCGTGGTTGATCCAGCGCGATGCATTGCCACCCACGTTGGCGTCGATCACGCGGCCGTCGTCCAGGCTGAAATAGAAGGTGTGGTTCGGGTCTGCAGGGTCGTGCGGATGGCGCTCCATGGCCTCGTCCCAGTCGATGCGTTCGCCCGTGTATTCGATCAGCCGCATACCGGCCGGAATGTCTCGCAGCGCAAACACGCCCTTGCCATGCACGCCGCTCTGGCGCACCTGGATGCGGCGCCCCGAAGCTTTGGTTGCTGTCTCGGCTGCCGTCGCGGCTGCTTTCGCAGCTGCTGCCTCGACTACTTTTGCGGCCTTCAAGACCTGGGCCGCCGGGTTCGCCTTTGCCGGGGCGGCGCCCTGGGGCGCTGGGGGGGCGGCTTGCGGTGTCTTTGCCATTCGGTACATTGGTTCCATGGGCGTGCGCGCGTGTGAGCGTGCGCGCAAGGAAGCGGCGATTGTAGGCACGGGCCCCAGCAGTCACTGGCCGACATAGCGCAAAACCAAGGAACACATGAGCAAGACGATCATCATTGCCGAGAAGCCCAGCGTGGCCCAGGACATCGTGCGGGCGCTGACGCCCACGGCCGGCAAGTTCGAAAAATTCGCCGACCACTTCGAGAACGAGAAGTACGTCGTCACGTCCGCCGTCGGCCACCTGGTCGAGATCAAGGCGCCCGAGGAATACGACGTCAAGCGCGGCAAGTGGAGCTTCGCCAACCTGCCCGTGGTGCCGCCGTACTTCGACCTGGCGCCGATCGACAAGGCCAAGACGCGGTTGAACGCGGTCGTCAAGCTCGTCAAGCGCAAGGACGTGACGGCCATCATCAACGCCTGTGACGCCGGGCGCGAAGGCGAACTGATCTTCAGGCTCATCGTGCAGTACGCGCAGGACAGCGAGAAGAAGCCCACCGTCAGGCCCATTCAGCGCCTGTGGCTGCAGAGCATGACGCCGCAAGCCATCCGCGACGGCTTCGACAAGCTGCGCAGCGAAGCGCAGATGCGCGGCCTGGCCGACGCGGCGCGCAGCCGCAGCGAAGCCGACTGGCTGGTGGGCATCAACGGTACGCGCGCGATGACGGCCTTCAACAGCCGCGACGGCGGCTTTTTCCTGACCACCGTGGGCCGCGTGCAGACGCCGACGCTGTCGATCGTGGTGGAACGTGAAGAGAAGATTCGCAAGCACGTCAGCCGCCCGTACTGGGAAGTCAAAGCCACGTTCGACGCCCAGGCCGGCCAGTTCGAGGGCAAGTGGTTCGACCCCGCGTTCAAGAAGAACCCCAAAGCCGGGGAAGGGGCCCTGGCTTCAGTCGAGCCCGACGCCGACACGCGCGCTGACCGTCTGTGGAACGCGCAAGACGCCGAAGCCATTCGCGCCGCCTGCATCGGGCAGCCGGCCAGCGTCACGGAAGAAGCCAAGCCCAGCAGCCAGGCCAGCCCGCTGCTGTACGACCTGACCACACTGCAACGCGAAGCGAATTCTCGCTTCGGCTTTTCGGCCAAGACCACGCTCAGCCTGGCGCAGGCGCTGTATGAGAAGCACAAGGTGCTGACCTACCCGCGAACCGACAGCCGGGCGCTGCCGGAAGACTACGTCGCGACGGTGAAAGAAACCTTCGAGATGATTGCCGGCGAAGACCTGCCCGGCCCCCTGCGCGAATTGGCGCGCCACGCGCGCCTGGGCCTGAACGAGGGCTACATCAAGCCGACCAAGCGCGTGTTCGACAACGCCAAGGTCTCGGACCACTTCGCCATCATTCCCACGCTGCAGGCGCCGAAAAGTTTGACCGAAATCGAGGCCAAGCTCTACGACATGGTGGTCAAGCGTTTCATCGCGGTGTTCTATCCCTCGGCTGAATTCATGGTCACGACGCGCATCAGCACGGTGGAAGCGGCAGGCAAGGCCTACAAGTTCCAGACCAACGGCAAGGTGCTGGTAAAGGCCGGCTGGCTCGCCGTCTACGGCAAGGAAGCGCAGGAAGGGGCCGAAAGCGGCGCCAACTTGGTGGCCGTGGCGCCGGGCGAAAAAGTCCGCGCGGAAAGCGTCGACGTCGTGGCGCTGAAGACCAAGCCCCCGGCGCGCTACACCGAAGCCACGCTGCTGAGCGCGATGGAAGGCGCGGGCAAGCTGATCGAAGACGAAGACCTGCGCGACGCGATGAAGGAAAAGGGCCTGGGCACGCCGGCCACGCGCGCGCAGACCATCGAAGGCCTGATCGCCGAGAAGTACATGCTGCGCGACGGCCGCGAACTGGTGCCCACGGCCAAGGCCTTCCAGTTGATGACGCTGCTGCGCGGCCTGGCCATCGAAGACCTGACCAAGCCTGAACTGACCGGGCAGTGGGAATACGAGCTGTCGGAAATGGAGCAAGGGCGCCTGAAGCGTGACGACTTCATGGCCGGCATCGCCAAGATGGCCCAGCGCATCGTCAAGAAGGCCAAGGAATACGACCGCGACACGATCCCGGGCGACTACGCCACCCTGGCCACACCCTGCCCGAACTGCGGTGGCGTGGTGAAAGAAAACTACCGCCGCTTCAGCTGCACCGGGGCCTACGGCGCCGAAGAAGGTTGCGGCTTCTCGATCACCAAGATACCCGCCGGCCGCGCTTTTGAGACTGTCGAGGTCGAAGCCTTCCTGCGCGACAAGAAGATCGGCCCGTTGGAAGGCTTCCGCAGCAAGGCCGGCTGGCCCTTC
>JBBQAW010000012.1:0-30626 GCA_038316815.1 Burkholderiales bacterium | reverse complement strand
CGCCCCGGTGCGACACAGTGCCAAGCGCCGGCGCATCAAGACCGTGATGCAGGAGTTGATCTACCGTGCAGGCCGGCTGATCGAGGCCGGGCGCAAGCTGATCCTCGGATTGGGAGCCAGCGACAGAGCAGCGAAAGTCTTCGGGCAAATGCATCTGGCGCTTGCCGGCGCAACGTAGCCAGCACACCCCCCGAACCGAAGTCATGGATCCGGAAAAATCGCAATCGGCGAAGGTCGCGGCGTGGTCACGGACTTGTCGAACCGTCGGTGCATCGACATTCGAACCACCAAACGAGCGGACATCGCGGGTCCTGGCGAGCATTTGCTCAATGGGGGTACCAATTGCGCCCTGAATTACGCGAGCAATGGCTGCAGACGGTTGCTCGCAACCAGCGTGGTCACGGATCCAGGGAACTGGCAGTGCTCGAATCGGTGTCTTGGGTTTACGGCGCTGCCGTTCGGCGGGTTCAGCTGTTTGCCAACCTGATCACCAACGCGTCGAGGTTTTCGGAAGCTGATTGCCGTACTGCCATCTCCGCCCGCGTAAACGGCGTCTACGTCATCGTCTCTGTCTCTGTCTCTGTCTCTGTCTCTGTCACGGACACCGGCATCGGGTTGCCCGCCGAAGAGCCGCTGCACATCTTCGATGTATTCACGCGCTTGGATACGCCGGGCGAACGTTCGAGCAGTGGCGTGGGGATAGGGCGGGCAATGGCCAAAGAGATCGTCGATCTGCATGGTGGAAGCGGCGAAGCTTTCAGCGCCGGGCGCGGTGCAGGCAGCGAATTCGCCGTCCGCATGCCATTGCTCTTTTCTGCGTGATCTGAGTCGAGAAGGTCAAAGCATGTTTCATCGTATTTCGGTCCATGCCATGAACGGGGTCTGCGGCTGGCTGCACCCGCCGGGAATGAAATTTGCCATGCTGCCTGAACAACTTCTTTTTTGCAGCAAGGAAACGCCATGAGTCCCAACCCCCTCCACACACCCGGTGCTTCGATTCCCGGCCCGACGAACTACACGAACTGGACCTACGGTGCAGATTGGAAGCTGGACGACGAGGTGATGGGTTACGAAGCGGCGTTCCCCCATCTGACGATCCTGGCAGATGCGCTGATCACGGAGACGCCAAACACCCTGGATTTAGACCGTTAGTGCAAGGTCGAACGTCGGCTCCAGCCCCCGACATGGGCTACGGCCCCTGCGATTGAAGAATTTCGCCAGTTTGGGTTTCGCCGTCGACATGGCGGTGCGACCCGTCCAGCCATGATCCAGATCGACTCAGAGAACCTTGGCCTCTCAGTGGCAGAGCGCGTCGATGGCAGCGTGTGCTGCTTCGGTTGCGTTTCGCCGCGCCTCGTTGGGAGTCGCCCATAGAGGGCTCATCGACGTCCACTGATGCTGTCCGTCTTCGGCAGCCTGCCTTGCCAATTTCTGGTCGATGTCGAGCAGCCGGTAAGTGCCGGCCCAAACCTGGCCGCTTTCGTGGGCCTCGACGATGAACGGGTAGCCGCGATAGTTGCTTCGTCGGTCTTCGTCATCGCTTGTTTTCATCGCTTGCCCCTCGATCGAAAGCGTTCTGAAATCGTCTAGCGCACCCGCACCCGCACCCGGACCCACGCCTATTTCCCGAGCCGCGGCCGGTGGCGACAGAGAAGCGTTCGCCTCGACCCAAAGCGCAATTGGGCCATCCCGGCCGCTCAAAGCCCGGGCGAGCAGCGCAGTGCCGGCCAGAACCGAGCCAGTACGAGCCAGTAAATGAATCGGGCGCCGGGAAATCAGGAACAGACCGAGGCCGAAGGAGAGCCAATGCTCGCCGGGCAAGCCAGGTCGACCGTCGTCCCACTTGCGCAGGCGTTGCAATTGAACTGTGAGCTTGTTGATCATGGCTAATCCTGTTTGAACGGGGCGCTGGTACGGCAAGCACGGCAAGCACAGCAAGCACAGTAGGTATGTTGCGCACGGCAAGTGAGGTGCCCGAATGCAGAGGAGTGCCGCGGCCCAGTGCTGGCCACGTGCTTTGCTGGGAGGCGCCGGTCCGGCCGCAGGCGCACCGCGCGACGATGGGCGGGCCACATTCGCCACGAGTCCAGGCAGGAACGCCTTTTGCCGCACTGCGATCCCCACCTCACACCCCACCCACAGGGAGCAGACGATGAGCAAATCTGGACAGCCCGCAACCAAGGCCGACACTGGCGGTCAACGCGTTCCGAAATCCACCAACGGAGATTCCGGCAGGGACAAGAAGCCAGTTGAAACGCCCCCGCCGGTCAGAAAGGCATCGGGCAAGAGGCCACATCCGTAGCCTTTGGCACGATTGCCAGACTGCCAAGTCGCCAAGTCGCCAGGCCGCCAGATCGCTCGGGCGCCGCACAAGGTCATGCCGTGGCGCTCTCGACGGCTGAATAAACCGCCGTTTCCCGGCCTGCCATCACACACGCCCACAAGCGCCAACCGCGGATTTCTTCTCCCGCGTGGCTGCTTGTGGCGATTCATTCGGAAAATCATGCCTAAAACCAAGACGCCGGCCTCAAACCGGCAACCAAGCCAAAGCAGCGCCGCCAAAGCCGCGGTGCGCAACACGGACAGCGGGCCGTCGCAGCCTGCACCTGCCGCTTCATCTGACGCAGCGGTGGCAAAGGCTGCTCAGACCGCCACTTTGGTTGCCAGCATGCCGTTCAATCCCACCAAGGCTGCCGAGCATGGGTTTGCCAATGGGCTGGCCCCGCAGCCCGGTGCAATGGTCGCGCCGGAGTCGCGCCTTCCCACCGGCAGCACGCTGTCAGAGGAGAACACGTCCGACAAGGTCGGCACGGTCGCACCCGAGGGTGTCAACGCCAGCATCGAGCCCTTGGACCGTGTGCGCGTCGACTCCTCAGGGCAGGCATTGACGACCAATCAGGGCGTCAAGATTGCTGACAACCAGACTTCGCTGAAGTACGGCGTGCGCGGTCCGGCGCTGCTGGAAGACTTCATCCTGCGCGAAAAGATCACCCACTTTGACCACGAGCGAATTCCCGAGCGCATCGTCCATGCCCGCGGGTCGGCAGCGCACGGCTTTTTCGAGTGCTATGACGCTGCGACCGACCTCACCAAGGCGGCACCCTTCAAAGAGGCTGGAAAGACCACGCCAGTGTTCGTACGCTTCTCCACCGTGGCGGGCGAGCGCGGGTCCAAAGACACGGCGCGTGATGTGCGTGGCTTTGCGGTGAAGTTCTACACCGATGAAGGCAACTGGGATCTGGTGGGCAACAACATGCCGGTGTTCTTCATCCAGGACGCGATGAAATTTCCCGATCTGGTGCACGCCGTGAAGCCCGAGCCGCACAACCAGATGCCACAGGCCGCCAGCGCACACGACACCTTCTGGGATTTTGTTTCCTTGATGCCCGAATCCACGCACATGCTGATGTGGCAGATGTCGGACCGCGCCATTCCGCGCAGTTACGCCACCATGCAGGGCTTCGGCGTTCACACCTTTCGGATGGTGAACGAAGAAGGAACGTCGGTGTTCGTGAAGTTCCACTGGTCGCCAGCGGCGGGAACGCATTCGCTAATGTGGGACGAGGCCGTCAAGATTTCCGGCGCTGACCCCGACTACCACCGACGTGACCTCTGGGAACGAATCGAGTCGGGTGCCTATCCTGAATACGAACTGGGTGTGCAAGTCTTTACCGAAGAACAGGCCGAGAGCTTCAGCTTCGACGTTCTTGACGCGACCAAGCTGGTGCCGGAAGAACTGGTGCCGATCCGTCCTCTCGGACGCATGGTGCTGAACCGCAACCCGGACAATTTCTTTGCAGAAACTGAGCAGGTGGCCTTCTGCACGGCTCACATCGTGCCGGGCATCGATTTCTCCAACGACCCGCTGCTGGCAGGCCGCCACCATTCGTATATCGACACGCAGATATCGCGCCTGGGTGGGCCGAACTTTCACGAAATACCGATCAACGCTCCGATTGCGCCCGTCCACAACAACCAGCGCGACGGATTACACCGCCAGGCCATCCCGCGCGGCCGCGTTTCTTATGAACCGAATTCGCTGGCTGGCGGCTGCCCCTTTCAGGCTGGCGCGGGTCAGGGCTTCGTGTCGGTCGCAGCGAAGCTGTCGCGGCAGGACGAACAAGGCAAAGTGCGCGCCAAGCCCGAAAAGTTCGCAGACCATTTCACGCAGGCCACCTTGTTCTTCGAGAGTCAGTCGCCTGTCGAGCAAGGCCACATTGCCAACGCCTTTCGTTTTGAGCTGTCGAAGGTGACTGTTCCTGCCATTCGGCAGCGCACCGTGGCGATGTTGCGCAACGCGTCCGAGGCATTGGCATCGAAAGTGGCCAAGGGCCTGGGCATGGTGACGATGCCCGAGCCGCTGCCGAAGGCCAGCACCGAAGTGGCCACGCCCGAAGTGATGAAGTCGCCGGCGCTTTCTCTGTTGCACCGCCCGGGCGATGGCTCACTGGCAGGCCGCAAAGTCGCTATCTTGGTCGCGCCAGGCGTCGAGGCGGATTTTGTTCTGAAGGCCCAGGCAGCGCTGCTGGCGCAAGGTGTCGTCGCTCGCATCGTGGGCCCCCACATCGGCCTGATGGCCACGCTGTCGGGCGAGGCACTGGACGCTGACGCTTCGATGGAGAACGAGCCTGGCTTCTTGTTCGACGCCTTGATCCTCGCGGATGGCGCCGAGGCAGTTGCTGCGCTTTCACAGGACGGGCACACGGGGGAATTCATCAGGGACCAGTTCCGCCATTGCAAACCGATTCTGTGCGTCGGAGACGCGCGCCAGTTGGTGCGAAAGGCAGGACTGCCCATCAGCATGGACAAGAGCCTGGCGCAAGGCGATACCGGCCTGATCGCGGTGGAGGCTGGCGAAGGTGATGCTGCTATGAACGCCTTCATGGCGGCCATGCGCAAGCACCGCCATTTCGGCCGTGAAATGGACCCGCCTCTACTGTGACCCAACATCCACCCCATCAAGGAACAGACATGCCTGAATTTGCAGACAAGGACGCTTGTGAATTGCTCGACGCAGATCACATTGCCGTGAAGCATCTGTTTGTGGACTATGCGCGGCTGGCCGCCTCTGCCGACGCTGATGCAAGCGAAGTGCGACGCACTGAGCTGGCGATGAAGATATGTGAAGAACTAACGATTCACGCGCAGATCGAGGAAGACATTTTCTATCCAGCGCTTCGCCGAGCCTTCCCGGAAGCTGTGGACTTGCTCGATGAGGCGATTGCAGAACATCAGGACGCCAAGGAATTGATTACCGATATCCGCAGCATTGGAACTGCCAATCCATCGATGGACACCCTGGTGGCTGAGCTCGACGTGGCCATCGATCACCACGTGAAAGAAGAACGGGATGCGCTATTTCCCAAAGCCCGAACGGCCCCAAGTTTGGACCTGATGGCCCTGGGTGGGAAGCTTCGAGACCGGCAGCAAGAGCTGCAGACCGAAACTGCAATGAGTGCTGAAACACGCTGAGTAACTCGAAGCAAGATGCAGACGGACCGCAGCAATTTGGGGCACGTTAGTCGAGTGATCGCCATGCCGATTTCACCGTTAGGTCGGAGCACCTTGAACCGGTCTCGCCGGTGCTGGCCTTTTGAATTCCCTTTTCCTTAAGCTTCAAACGACTGGAGAAAAGTTATGCGCTTTCGTCCTCTGTCTGAGCAGGTCATCTTGCTCACGGGTGCCACTTCTGGCATCGGCCTGGCCACCGCCCGAAAACTTTCCAAGGCTGGGGCGAGATTGATCCTGGTAGCGCGGGGGGTTGAAGACTGCGAGGCACTTGCCGCAGAGCTTCCGCAAGCCATTTCGGCGCCAGCCGATGTTGCCGACCCAGTCGCCTTGCGTGTAGCGGCCCAGCTTGGGCTGGACCGCTGGGGTCGAATCGACACCTGGATCAATGATGCGGGCGTTGCCATTTACGGTCGTGTCGAGGAAGTGCCGCTTGAAGAGCAGCGTCGCCTGTTTGAGACAAACTACTGGGGCGCTCTGAACGGTATGCTCGAGGCGCTTCGCCTGCACCGCGCCGGGTTGGGAGTCGCAAAAATCATCACGGTTGGCTCGCAGTTGTCGGACCGCTCGATGATTTTTCAAGGGCCCTATTCGGCTTCGAAACATGCTGTGAAGGCAGTGACGGATGCCATGCGCATGGAAGTGATGCGCGAAAGCCTGCCGCTTTCGATTACGCTGATCAAGCCAGGGTCGGTTGACACGCCCTACATGGAGCATGCCCGCAATCATCTCGATAGCCCGGGCAATGTCAACCCGCCGCTGGCTTATGCGCCAGAGGTGGTGGCTGACGGCATCGCCTGGGCGTGTACGAACCAAATTCGCGACCTGCACGTGGGCGGGGCCGGGTGGCTGGTGGCCAAAGCCGGGCAACTTGCGCCCTCACTCGCGGATCTGGGCATGGCACTGATGGGGAAGTTACTGCAAACCTCAGACACTCCGCCCCGACCAGGCATGCGCGATAACTTGAATTTATCCGCCCGGGGCGGCGAGACCCGCTCAAACCAGCCCGGAGTGAAGGCCCGCGAGAGAAGTCTTTTCATGCAAGCGCAGATGAATCCCGCCATAACTTTTGCGGTAGGCGCAAGCGTCCTCGCGCTGACGCTTTTGCTCAACCGGTCTGGGCCGAGAAAAGCCCGTTGAAACGCCCGCGTCTTGCATCGAGTGCGGGCGGGCGGCCTCAACGACAGCATTGACGCATGCCAATCCGTCACTGACGACGCCGGTACCCGGTGTTCAGTTGAAAGGCGCACTCTTGACGATCGCGCCGCTGGTGAAGTCAGGTCCCTTGCTCACCTTGAAATGGACGGGATGGCTTGTGCCCCTGACAGAGCGGGCGGCGTTGATCTGAATTGTGGCAGCCGCAGCAGCCACAGCACTGTTCCCGATCGCTTGGCCCAACCGACCGCTAGTGCGCATCTTCTGCATGTTCATGCAGATCGATAGCTCGTTCGGGCGAGCGCAAGGCGGCCTTGGAATCGGACTGACGCTGATCAAGCAACTCGTCAAACTGCATGGCCGAACGGCTGAGGTGCACAGTGCGGTGGCCGACAACGGATAGGCTATTGCGCCGCAATTCCTGCCTCATCTGTTGGACCGATTCCAACATTGGGTCGGGTCAAGCACGCGCCGCCACGGTGGCCCGGGTCTGGGTTTGTCGATCGTGCGCCAACTGGTGCAGCTGCAACACGGCAGCATTAGGCCAGCAGCGCCGGCAGGAATCAGGGCGCCACCTTCACCGTGGTTTTGCTGGCGAAGGGCGGGCAAGGCGAATCCGACACTGCTGTCTGCTGGCTTTCAGAGCCACAGGGACAAGCAAGCCTCAGCGAAGTCGCTATTGCAAGCGCTGCGTGAGCTGCGCGCGGCTCGGAAGGACTGGTGCACATGCGCTGTAGGCGGCGACTGACAAGCGATCGGGCTGTGCACCCACCCTTGCGAAAAAGCAGCTCATCGATGATTTCGACAGCCCGGCGCAGACGTCGGGCAAACCACCATCTCATCTAGGAGCCCCGCATGAATTCGAATCAAGTAAAAGGTGCAGTAAAGGACGCTGCCGGCAAGGTCCAACGCAAGACCGGTGAAGTCTTCGACAGCCCCGAACAGCAGGTCAAGGGCGGCGTGAAACAAGTCGAAGGCAAGGCGCAGAAGGCTCTTGGCGATGCCCAAGAAAAGGTCGATGACGCTAAAGAAGCGCGCAAGGATGCGGCCATCGACGGCACCTCAGGACGCCGCGCTTCTTAAGCCAGAAAGGCGCGGCTGATTGGTGCTGCATTGCGCTGCTCAGGCCGCGCCTTGCAGGCGCTTGAAGAGCGCAAGCGCCTGCGCCACCACCTGGTCCATGTTGTAGTACTTGTAGCTGGCCAGGCGCCCGACAAAACTGACGTCGCTTAATTGTTCTGCTTCGGCTTCATATCGGCGAAACAGCGACGTGTTCTCTGGCCGCGGCACCGGGTAGTACGGATCGCCCTGGGATCGGGGGTACTCGTAGACCAGTGACGTGGCGGAATGCGACTGCCCGGTGATGTGTTTGAACTCGCTGACACGCGTGTACAGATGATCGTTGGGGTGATTCACAGTGCCCACTGGTTGCACGAAAGCCTGCCCCGCAGGCAGTTGTACGGTGACATGTTCGAAGTCCAGGCTGCGGTAAGGAAGCTTGCCATGGCGATGGTCGAAGAAGCTGTCGATGGGGCCCGTGTAAACCATGCGCTTCCATGGCAACAAATGCACTACGTCCCGGTAGTCGGTGTTCAGCATCACATGAATCCTGGGGTGTTTGAGCATCACTTCAAACATCCGCGTATAGCCATGCAACGGCATCGACTGGTAGGTGTCAGTGAAGTAGCGTCCGTCACGCGTCGTGCGCGTGGGCACCCGCGCCGTGACGCTGGCATCTAGTTCACTGGGGTCCAGACCCCACTGCTTGCGCGTGTACCCGCGGAAGAACTTTTCGTACAGGTCGCGGCCAACGCGGGCCACGACGACGTCTTCCGATGTTTTCAGGCGCTCTGTTTTCTCGGCATGGCGGGCGAAAAAGTCGTCCAATTCAAAGGCGGTGAGCTGTAGTCCGTACAACTGGTTGACGGTGTCGAGATTGATGGGCATCGGAAGCAGCTGGCCATCCACACTGGCCAGTACGCGGTGCTGGTACGGCCGCCACCCTGTGAATTGCGAGAGGTAGGCGAATACATCCGCTGAATTGGTATGGAAGATGTGCGGGCCGTAAGGGTGGATCAGCAAGCCCGCGTCGTCAAAGCGATCGAAGGCATTGCCGCCGATGTGCGAGCGCTTGTCGATCAAGAGTACACGTTGGCCGGCTTGGCTGGCCAGACGTTCTGCGATGACGCTGCCGGCGAAGCCGGCGCCTACCACCAGGGTGTCGTAGCCCGTAGCGGAATCAGACAGGGCAGGCAGGGTAGACCGGTAGGTGTGCATGGCACAAGCTTGCAATCGACATGCCTGGTGCCGGATTCCTGGTGCAAACACCAGGGCGCGAAATGCGGTCAGGCGAAAGGGAAAGCACAGGCCGCACAGAAGCGATTGCCGCAAGTTTTGCAGTGCTCGTTGAAAAAACGCGCTCGCGGGCGAGGCCAGGCCAAGCCAGGCCAGGCCAGCCCGGCCAGAGCGGCCGCGCCTCCGAAACATTTCCACTGCGACCGGCGAGAACACGAACATAAGCAGGTCTGCACAACGATGGACGGCAAGTTCCTGAGGGAGAGCAGCCGACCGCCCTATGCCGCAACGGTGGACGACGATATCGATTTAGCCTTGGCGGTTTCAGGTCCGATGCGACAACTGATCGAACGTGAGAAGTTCACCGTGGCCATAACGCACAAGCCATGCAACGCGTGCCGGCAGATCGCAATGCAACAACCCAACATCTTGTTGCTCGACCTGCGACTGCCCGACTGCCCGACTGCCCGACAGCAAAGGCATTGACCGGCTGGACGACGCGCAAATGTTGGCCCAGGCCTCGCAGGGCCGCAGGACGGCCTTGAGCGCGGCAAGAGACTCAGGTGTTTCGAGGCGCCGCGAGGGGTAACGATGTGGTCAGTTGCGGTCGCGACGCGCAGTACGGATGCCGTTGACATTGTTCGTGCCGTTGTTGCCTGAGATGCCCGATGTGCTTCCTGAGCCAACATTTGCGGTAACGGCCATGCCCGGTAGTTGCGCGAAGGACAGGCTGGCGACAGATTCATGCTGCGCCAGTGCACTGCGGCCACCTGGCGCGGCGGCGTCGTCAGCGTGCCGGGCGTGGGCGCAGTGTTCATCTCATGGTTTTCTTTCGGCGACGCCTTCGACATGGGTTTGAGCTTTCGCATGGGGCAGACACACGTGCATCAAGCCAGGCTGACCATGCTGGAGTGCTGACGCCCTCGGGGCCGCCGGGAGTGCGGATTGCCGCTAACGCCGCCTGACCCCTTTGACCATCCTTTACTCAACGGAGATCGCTTCATGATCAATAGCCCCGCATCCACCACCCCCGGCATCCTCGGCGCCCCCGGCACCCCCGGCACCCCCGGCACTTCGGCTGAGTCGACTCCCGGCACGGTCGCTGGCACCACCGCCATGGATACCGGCACCGGCACCATCGGCGGAAGCACCACAGCTCTTGGCGACCGCGGCGCGAACAGCATGGGCTCGGGCAGCAGCCTGAGTAGCGGCAGCAGCGGCGCCGACAAAGACCGCTACCTGACCGGCCTGTTTCCTGATCGCGACAGTGCCGAACGTGCCTACCAAGGTGTGGTCGACCGGGGCTACAAGTCGGACGACGTGAACCTGGTGATGTCTGATGAAACGCGCAAGCGCCACTTCTCGAGCGACAGCGGCAGCCTCGCTGGGCGTGAAACCGAACTCGGCAACAAGGCGGCTGAGGGCGCCGGCATCGGCGCCAGCATCGGTGGCACGCTCGGCGCCATAGCTGCGGCCATGGCCGCTGTGGGCACCAGCATCGCATTGCCAGGCCTGGGCCTGGTGATTGCGGGCCCCGTGGCGGCAGCACTGGCTGGCGCTGGCGCCGGTGGCGCTGCGGGCAGCCTCTTGGGTGCACTGATTGGCTGGAACATCCCGGAAGAGCGCGTGAAGGAATACGAAGAGGGCATCAAGAAGGGCGGCATCCTGATGGGCGTTCGCCCCCGCAGCGATGACGATGCTTCGCACCTCGAGAAGAACTGGCGCGATTCGAACGGTCAGTCGGTGTTCCGCTGACAGGCTTGACGGCGCGCGGACGATGCGCGCCGTCGGGGTTACAGCCTCTCAGTCGGCCCAGGCTGGCTGGGTCTCGTCATCCACGAGCAGGCTTGGGTACGCTCGCTTGAACGACTTGGACTGTGCTCATTCGCCTTGGGGTCGCCCATGCAGAACGTTCGTGTTGGTTCGATGTGAATGCTTTCGGGGCAAGCGCAGTTCTGAACTGAACTGCCATGGCGCTGCGGGTCCAGCTCAGGGGGCATTGAGAATTTGGGGGCGAACGGCTGCGTTGCGCGGCAGTTGCGGAGTTGGTGCGCTCTTGGGCCAAGAGCGTCTGCCGCTCTTGATCGGCCCTGTTTGGCTTTCCGTGCAGGTCGGTATTCACCAGGTCAGCCACGGCATGGCGTGCTGCCTGCTGGATCACCGGGCGGGCTCTGCGGCCGTCGAGCCGCCCACCTGGTCCCCATAACGGCTAACGGCTAACGGCTAACGGCTAACGGGGCAGCGGTAAAGCACAGCGCAAAGGCAAACCGATCGCGGCCATGTCGGTGAATCCAGGCAACGGGCATGCTCCAGAAAAGCAAGCGGTTGACGCTGCGAATGGCTTGCAAGTGTGAGTGGATTGCACGCTACCGTCGCCCGACTGAAAAGGTTCTCACCTGCCCATTTCTACGCGTCGGACGCCGCCTATCAGGGGGTTGAGTTGGGGCTCTCTGCGCCGTCTTCAGCTTTTTTCGCGCCATGGATGTTCATGGTTGCCAGGGCCACCTGCAACATCACCAGCGCCCAGGCCTCGGTGGTCCAACCCCAAACCACCTACAGAGAGTGGCTCAGCAGAAAAACTGATAAGCCCAGGTGGCGACGCCGGTCCTGGCTGGATGAAACCAGCCAGGAAGCGATCACCCTCACAGTCTTCGCAGGCCACTGGGGAAAATTGATCGCTTCAGTCATGTCGACCCGGCGCAAGCTCGCATCCGCCCTGTGGACAGCTGCCAGCTTTTTAATACCGACCAGCGGACCCGCTCGCACGCCGAGAATCTGCGCGCGTGGCATCAATGGCTCAGCCGGGCTGCGCGGCGGTTCTTGCGCCACAGGGCGGCGGTCAGTACGGCGGCGAACGCGACCCAGCCGACGAACGGCACCCCTGCGATGGCGGCGGGTTCGTCGACCTTTCGCGCCTGCGCGACATAGGCTGCGCCTGTGCACACCATGGCCGCTGCGAGCACGGTGCTGCCCGGCAGGTCGCGACGACCGAAGAAGACGCCGCTCCAGCCACCGATCAGACCCACATTCACTGCCCACAGTGCGAGGGCACGGTTGCGCGCCCCATCCGATGGCCGACGAAGCAGCCGGTAGGCCGCCACCGCCAGGGCGCTGTCGATCAGCGTCCAGGCAATAGGGATGGCCACGTCGGGTGGTTTAAACGAAGGCTTGCGCAGCAGCAGGTACCAGATGCCCGATGCCGGTCTTTGCGGACCCCAGTGCTGACCGGCCAGCGCTGGCCACAACAGGGCGGTGAAGGCAACGGCGGCGGCGGGAGCCGGCGGCAGGCCATCCCGGAACCAACGCTGACACTGCGCCCACCAGTTTTCAGCGTGCCGGCGCAGCCAGGTCGGGCCAGCTTCGGCAGACAGGGTATCGACGCTCATGGTGTTCGCTCCGGGTCGGGTGGTTGACGGCAAAAGCGGCCGATGCGGTGGCGGCCTGGCAAACAGTCGATGGGCTGACTGAGACCTGGCCCACGTCCATGGCAAAGGCATCTCAGCCGTCGAGAGGTCGGGCAATTCAGATGCCTGTGGCTGCCAGCGACGCGTCGATCGGGGCGGTAGGCATGGCACCCCCCTGAGCATAGAAAAGAGCCCGCCAGTCACCAGGTTTGCCTTGCCGATTGCATGACCCGCAACCGACTCACGCAGTCATTTGAAGAGTCACAGGTCAAGAACCAGTCAAAGAACCAGGAATAGAACCAGGAATAGAACCAGGAAAAGAATCGGGCAAAGAACCAGGAGACGCCCGAGCGGCGCACCCTGCTGCGCGCGCTGCTGCTGATGCAGTTGCTGGCGCTTTTTGCCGCTCTGCTGACGTGCTGCTGCCGTGCTGTGGCCCCTTGATGTGGGCGCTGATCATCGCGCTGTTGTTCCGGCCCCTGCATGTGTGGCTGCTGCCGTGCCTGCGTGGCCGCGCAACGCTCGTTGCCCTGGCCACCGTGCTGGCGGTGCTGATCATCGTCGCGCTGCCGTTCTTGCTGTTGACGATCGGCATCGTCAACCAGGCAACCGAGAACTACGGCAAGCTGCGGACGGCGAAGGGGCCCAGGCCGTGGGCCTGGCGTTGTGGGGCGTACCCGTGTTCGTCCTGATCGACAACGTGCTGCGTTCACTGCGCGTGGGCAGGGACAGCCAGATGCCCGACTGGCTGGTGTTGATCACCACCCTGGGCAGTTTCGCGGTCTTCGGCATGCATGGCTTCGTCATCGGGCCGGTGGCGACCGCGACGTTCATGACGGTGTGGCAGTTGGCCGTGCTGGCCCCGAACACAGAACCAAATACGGCAAGCAGGCGCGGCACGCCGCGCAATGAGCCTGCACCACACCCGCCAGCCAATGCGCCCACGCACCGAATTGCTGGATCAGGGCTCGACGACAGGCGCGACGTCGCCGCCCTTCGATGCGCGCCGCAGAACCGACTTCGTCCAAGCCCTTGTCCTACATTGCCGCGGGTCCATGAGATATCGCACTGCACGGCCAGAGATGTCAGCATATGGACAAGATTGAGACGAGCCACTTCCCATGCCCAAAACCCCCTCCAATCCACCAACCTCTCCACCAACATCGCCACCAACATCCGCCGGCAGGCCGGGCGTGCATCTGCTACTCAGCGAGCCCTTGCGCGCGGCCGGCGAATATCTCAGCCTGATGCTGAGCAGCCGGTCCCGAGTCACACCGGGGGATGGACATCCGGTCGTCATCTTTCCCGGCTTGGCGTCTGATGCACGTGCCATTGGCCCCTTGCTGAGCCACTGCCAGAGTCTGGGCTACGCAGCCATGGATTGGGGGCAGGGCTGGAACCTCGGGCCGCGCGGCAACCTGGACGATTGGCTGCAGCAGTTGGCAAGCCAGGTGCGCAGCCAGCTCGGCAAAGGTGCTGGTGCGCCGTCACTCATCGGCTGGAGCCTGGGAGGCCTGTACGCACGCGAACTGGCCAAGCGGCGCGACTGGCCGATTCGCCAGGTCATCAGCATCGGGACACCGTTCAACGGCGCGCCCGAACAGACCCATGCCGGTCGGTTGTACGGTTTGCTCAGCGGCCAGCCCGTCAGCATGAGCACAGAACTGGCGCTGCGGCTGCGGACACCCCCGCCTGTGCCGACGACGTCCATCTACAGCCGGGCCGATGGCATCGTGGCCTGGCAGGCCTGCCGTCATGAGAAAGAGAGCGCCCTGGTGCAGGACGTTGAAGTGCAAGGCAGTCATTTGGGCATGGGTTGGAACCCGCAAGTTCTAGAACTTGTCGCCGACCGCCTGCTGCAGTCGCCCGGAGACTGGAAACGCCATCAGGCTTGCAACGCCAGGCCAACCGATGAATCGGGTCGGGCTTGTCGCAGCTTTCAGGTTTAGTGGGCCGCAAGGTCCTTTCCCTCAGCCACCTGGCACGTGCACGCGCGTTGCCGCAGATGTGTTCGAAGCCAACGCTTTCGGCCTTTTCCGACAGCGAACTGCCGTTCAACAGCCATTCATCCACGGAAGCGATTCAATGTATGTCTTTGCCCACCAGCGCCGCGTCGTCGGCAGTGTGTGCATCGCAGTCGCGTCGCTTGCCGTGCTGGCGGCTTGCGACCGCCCCTCGCCGCCCGAGGCGATGCCTACGCCCACCACGACCCCGATGACCGCGCCTACGCCGGCGCGAATGCCGAATCCCAACGCGGACCCAGGCGCGACCCCGACTACGACAACACCAACACCAACGCCGCTGCCGACGGCTTCTGCGGCCAGCCAGTAGGTCCTCGTCGACGCATTCCGGGTTTAGGCTGCTGAGCTTGTCGGTCGCGGAATACGCGCTGCCTGCCGCATTCCGAAATCCGCATTCCGCTCGTTATCCGCCGCCCGCCGCCCGTCGATACCGTGGAAAACAGGTTTTCGAAGCGTGCCAACGGCACGCGGCTTGCCAGTTGAGCCCTGCGAGCGGCCTTGCTCGCGGGTGAAACAAGGAGACTTCGATGGGTCACAACAGTTTGTTGGGCACAGAACAGGCGCCGCTGGACGCGCCTGGTCGAGACGCTTTTGCGCTGGGCCCGAGTGACAGCTCAGACAGTGGCAGCGACATGATGGGCCTGGACGACCCGGAAGCGCTGACTCCAGGAATCTTGCCCGACGCACCACGCGGTGGCGCCGATATCAGCGTCGACCACGTCTTCACCCCTGGGCAGCGGCGGCAGCGCGCCGAGCGCTCGGCCACAGGCCGGGCCGACGAGGCCCCTGAAGAAGATCCTGATCTGGCCTTTGTCGATGCTGCGCAAGCCGGCGACCCGCTGGACGAAGAGGATCCGGCCAAGATCGACGGCACCACGCAGGCCGAAGAATTGCAACGGCTAGAGGCGCACAGAAGGGCTGAGCTGAGCGCGCGAGCCGCGACCACTCTGCCCGGCAAGCACCCCAATCCTGAGCCCGACCCGCCTGAGCCTGTGGTGCCCAGCGACGACGACGATGCGCAAGAGTCAGAGTCCGATGAGGACGAGGACCACCGACCAGGCCGCGCCAGCGCTCTTAATGGCTCACGGCTCACCGCTCACGGATCAAGGCTAGATGGCCGATAGCAAACGCCTGATGCTTGCCGCCGCAGATCCATCACAACGGCGGTAGCGAGCGCCGGCTCAGGCTTCCCAGAACGCTCGGCCCAGGCCTGCTTCCGGAATGATGTACACCAACCCGGGCTGCTGACCGAGCAAAGGTTCGACCACCGCCTCGTAAAAGGCGGTCGGCACCACCACACAACCGGCCGATATTCGGTTGTCGCTTGGACTGTGGGTGTCCAAGCGGCGTTGCCGGTCGCGCGCAGCGGGCCCGGGCCGAAGGCGGTGGATGGCCAGGGCGGCGTCGTAGTCCAGCCACACGATGGCCTCGCCCTCCAGATTGCGGCCCGGTTGGCTGCTGAATCGACCGGCTGAAGTGGTGGCGTCGCCCGGCAGAAGTCGGCCTGCCTGTGTGCGTTCGCCAACGCCCGCAACGCTTTTGTCACCCGGCGTGCGCCCGATCAAAACCCGGCTGACACCTGCCAGGCGGCCTTGCACATCGAACACCCCCATCTGCGCCTGGCGCTTGTCGACAATAGCAAGGGGCCGCCCGGCTGCGTCGCCACCCTCAAGCACGCGCCGAGCCAGGGTCGCCGTATCGGCAGACAACGCTGCCATGTCCGCCTGCGCTGCCGAGAAGGCCTTTGTGGGCCAGATCAGACTGACCGCCAGCATTCCGCAACATGACCGTCGCGACAACATTTCGCCCGCCTCTTAGTACATCAAGAAGCAAAAAGTCTAGAGATGCTGGCTGCTGTCGATGCTTGAATAAAGGCTTGGAATCACGCCCTGGCAAGGGCATCGCGCCAGTGCTCGCTGTGGGTCGGGCGCGGCGGCGGCGGGTTTTCCGGGAACACGCATTGCCGTGGTGGCCAAAGCGTTTTCTCAAGGAGGTTTCTGCATGAAAAGCATCTCTGCAACCGATGGCGCAACAGTTTCGCAGCGTCAGCCGCCATCTTCTGGCGCCGGCGCCAGCGCCGAGGTCGGGGCCGGTGCGGGCATCGGCAGCCACGCACAATCAAGGTGGGCACCATGAGCCGCGTTCGCAGCCCATCGGCCGGGGCCAGCTCTGGCGCACCGGCGCCTACCACGAACCGCGCCGGCCCGGCCAGCCATGCAGTCAGCGATGCCGCAACGGCCACGACCCCGCCACCGCAAAGCCCCCCGGCCAGCACGACAACGGCGTCTTCGGATTGGCTGGCTGAACGCAAGGTCGAGCCCGCCGCAGCGCCATCGGAAGGCGTCGCTATTGATACCAAGCCGCACGACGCAGCGCAGCGCGGCAAGGCCATTGAATCGCGGCGCGGCCAGCGCTGATCGAAAGCTGGCCCTGCGCGCGGCGGCGCAGCGGCTCAGCGCCTGAGCCCGTCAGCGCGTCAGCAGCAGCAAGTGCCGCAATCCTGACCACCGCGCGGCGAACTTCATTCGGCGTCGAGATCTGCCAGCAATTCTTCGCGCCGGTCGGACAGTTGACGACCGATGCCCTGCCCATCCAGCCCGGCATGGGTGACGCGAACGAAGAGCGTCTCCTCTTCTTCCTGCACATGTCGATGGATCGCTTCGCCGAGCTGCCGAACCAGCTCGTCGTAGCCCGCGTCTTCTGCGCTGGCAGCTTCGATCTCGGCGATCAATAGCTTGGCCCGCGCGTGATCGGCCAAGGCATCGTCGACCGACTCATCGCTGTCCAACACAGCCTGTGCAGCTGGATAGAAGATCTCTTCTTCGATCTGAGTGTGCACGCTCAGCAACCCGCATATCTGGCGCGCGAGCCTCTCGCGCTCGGCGCCTTCGGCACTGGCGTCCATCAAGTCCTCGTACTCCTGGAACAGCTGCTGCACTTCGATGTGGTCTTCGCTGAGCAGCTCGATCGCATCGTCTTCGCCCGGATCCTTGTCGTCGTCGAGTGGGCGGTCATCATCAAATAAAGACAGAGGCATCTGGTTCTCCTTTTCAAGATGCAGCGGAACTGCGGACGGGCGACACGGCAATTGGCATTCCGGGCCAGCCGACATCGCACCCACAGACCAGCGTTCAACACACCTCTGGCTGCGGGTTCGTCACGCGCTGCGGCGGGTGGCATCCCGATTGCCGCCCCGGCTTCTGACGATCAACTTCTGGAGACGTGGCGATGAGCGACCCCCAACCGATGCCTGGCCGCCGCAAGCCGGCGCGCGCCGAGCCTTTGCAACCAGACCGCCCCGCGCGTGGCGGCGAAGCAGAAGGAGCGGGGGTGGAGAGCAAAGACGGTTCCGAGCCAGCAGCAGCAGATCGCCGCAAGGAACAGAGCGAGACCGCGTTGAGCAATGTGCGCAAGGGCTACGGCGGGCCCGGCAAATGACCAGCACGGGGCAATCCCATGTCTGCCGCAATGCTCAGGCGCTGGACTTGGTGTGCCCAGGCGGGGCTGGAGGCATGTCGGGACTTGCCCGCCTGCCCGGCGGATGCAGTGCGTTGGGCTGGAGTGGCAGGGGCTGCGGGTCGGGCGCGGCACAAGGGACATAAAAGTCGGGATCATCCAGGGCGGCGCCGGGATCTTCCTCTCCCGCTACACAAGCATCTGGTGCCAGCAAAGGCGGTTTCGCAGCGGGGTGTGAAGCTTTCATCGCAAGGGCCTCGCAGGGTCTGGACCCGGCACGGGAGCGGGCCGGTTCAACGGTGACGGGCAAACGGGTCTCCCGCTGGCCCGAAGGAATGTCGATTGCCAGCGTCTGAACCCATCGGCACGAACGAGCGACCCATGAACGATTCGAACTGGCTTGCGCAACAGCCATGGCCTGCCGCCTCTCTGGCAGACCAAAAGCGAACACTGCCCGCGATCTTGCGGGCGCCGCGCCCGATGCAGCACATGCATGTGCCGCAGCCCGCGCCTGATGTCTTGCCGCTGCCGCCGACACCGCACCCCAGTCTGCCGGGGCAGGGCCCTGATCGTCCCGATAACCCGCCGCCGGCCCCGCCGCCAGAGATGCCGCCGGGAATGCCGCCAGGGGTGGCGCCGGGGGTGCCGCTGGAGGTGCCTCCATACCCGATGCTGCCGGAGATCATCGACCCCGTGCTGCCAGGTGAAAACAGCCCGATACGCGATCCCTTGGGTTCGCACCCTTCCCTGCATCAAGGGCGCCTGTGGTCTTCAGGTCGGTCTCCATCGCCCGCTGAGCATGGCGGCGATCTCGGCGGTCGACGGCCCTGCGTCCCGGCGCCGCAAAAGCCAGCGCCCGATCGGCATTGCGGCTGGCACGCAGATAGAAACAATACCCGGCGCACCCCAGAGCTGTGCGGAACTTGAAGCCCCAGGCCAAACGACGCGATGACACAGCGGCGCCGGGCGGGAAAGGCGCTTTAGGCGAAGCCGGCGACGTGGGCGACACAGGCCACACAGGCCACACAGGCGACAAGGATCAGGCGGGCCCTGTGAAGCACTCGGGGCGCTTGGGCCCCTTGGAACGCTCTGGCCGCCTGGGCCGGATCGGCCGGATGGGCCGCCTTAGCCCGATAGCCAAGCTGCATGGGCTGCATGGGCTGCATGGGCTGCATGAGCTGGGTGGGGTACATGAGTTCCGTGAGTCGATTCATTGGCGTCAGGCCTCAGCCAGGGCCCAAGCCCTCGAGAACGATGTTGCCTGCAACGGCTTCTGGATGGGCGGCTACGAAGGCGCAGACCACATCAATGGTGCCGGCTTGGCCCTGGACATGGTTCGGGCCAGCGGCCATCTCGACCGGCTGGAAGAAGACTACCGCCGTGCCGCCCAGGCCGGCTTGCACTGCGTGCGCGAAAGCATCGGCTGGCGCCTGTCTGAAGGCGCGGACGGCAAGATCGACCTGACACGTGCCCTGCAGATGCAGGCCTGTGCGCGTCGCCATGGCCTGCAGGTGCTGTGGACGTTGATGCACTACGGCTTGCCGAATGACCTGTGCCTGCACGATGACGCCTTCATTCCGCGTCTGGCCCGATTTGCTGCCGAAGTCGCGCGTGTGCTGGGCCCAGGCGAACTGCATCCGCCTGTCTACACCCCCATCAATGAAATCGGCTACCTGGCCTGGGCGGCATCGCAGCCGGGCTTGCTGAACGCGCCCAACAACACCGTTCTCGACGGCAGCGCAGCAGCGCTGGAGAAATCTCGGATCAATGGCTATGTCGTCAAATGCCGGCTGGCGCAGGCCGCTCTGGCCGCGCTGGCAGCCATTCGCGCTGTCGACCCGCGCGCGCGCTTTTTGCATGTCGAGCCGGTGGTGCATGTCGTCGCGCCGCAGGCGCAACCTGAACTGGCTGGGCTGGCCGACACCGTGGCCGGCTGGCAGTGGCAAGCCTGCGACATGCTCGCGGGCCGGCTCGAGCCGCAGCTGGGTGGACACCCTGGCGCGCTGGACCTGCTGGGCTTGAATCACTATCACACGAGCCAGTGGGAAGTCGGCACCGGTGAGCGGCTGGACTGGTTCAAGCGCGACCCGCGGCGGCGCCCCTTGGGCGATCTGCTGGCTGCCGCCTGGCAGCGCTATGGGCGCCCGATCATCCTGGCCGAGACCAGCCATGTCGGTGATGGCCGTGCCGCCTGGCTGCACGATGTGGCGGGCGAAGTGCGCCGCGTGCGTCACGCTGGCGTGCCGGTGCAGGGGCTTTGCCTCTATCCGTTGCTGGACCGGCCCGACTGGGATCAACCATTGCAGCCGGCACACTGGCACCGCAGTGGCGTTTGGCACGTCGATGCCGCCGCGCGTCAAGAAGGCGCAGACGGCGGCGGCGCACCCGTTTTGCAGCGCACGGGTGAAGCCCCGGTCCTGAACGCCCTGCGCCAATGGCAGGCTGTGCTTCCGGCCAGCGACCCAACCCAAGCCGGGCTCAGTGGCGCTGTGGGCAACCGCCGCCCGGTGTTGCTGGCCTTCAGCCATCAGCGCTGGGACTTTCTGCGCCACCGCACCCGCCATCTGCTGCAGCGGCTGGCCGAAGCGCAGGACGGCTGGCGGGTCATCGTCGTGGAAGCGCCTTTGCCTGCCGCGACACCGCGCCTGGACGTCATCACCCACGGGCCGCAACTCGAAGTCCTGGTGCCCCACGTGACCCCAGCTGACGGCGGCCTCAGCGGCTGGGAGCCAAGCGGTCTGCGGGCTTTGCTGGCGCCATGGCTGCTGGCGCACGGCATCGCGCGGCCCACAGCGTGGGTCTCCACACCGCAGGCTTGGCCGCTGGCGCGTTCATTGAAGCCGGCGCAGGTGGTCTACGACTGTGCCGACGAGATGGAAGCCTTTCACGACGCGCCACCCGAATGGGCCGGGCTGGAGCGCAATCTGCTGGCGGCTGCCGACCTGGTGCTGGCCGCTGGCCCGGCGCTGGCCCGCGCGCGCGCGGGAAAGGTAGGCGACCGTCTGCTGCTGCTGCCCAACGGCGTTGATCTGCGCAGCTTTGCGCCGCGCCGCCGCCTGCCCGGCTGGGCCGCAGAAGAAGCCGCCCTGCTTCCCGCCCTGGGCTTGGTGGGCTTGGGGCCGCAGTTGGGTTACGTCGGTGCGGTGGATGAACGCATGGACCTGGTCCTGCTGGCGGCCATGGCCGGCGCGCGGCCGAACTGGCAATTCCTCATCGTCGGCCCGGTGTTGAACGTCGACCCGGCCAGCTTGCCGCAGCACCCCAATATCCACTGGCTGGGCTTGCAGCCTTACCGGGTATTGCCAGCCTTGATGGCAGCTTGGCAGATCGCACTGGTGCCCTGGCATGACAACAACGCAACGCGTCATGCCCACCCGCTGAAGGTGGCTGAGGCCCTTGCTGCCGGTTTGCCGGTGGTGGCCCCACCCCTGCACGACCTGCAAGGCCTGCAGGGCGTGGGCGTCCATGCGGCGACGGGGCTGCAGGGCTTCTTGCAGGCCTGCAGCGCCTTGCTGGCCGAAGACGCTGCTGCAAGGGCGCTGCGCAGGCGCGCTGCCTTGCGCCATGCCCGTTCGAATGGTTGGGACCGCGTGGCCCGTTCTTGCGCCCAGGCCCTGAGAAGACTGCAAGCCAGCGCACCGACGCATTTGCCATGACGGCGCAGGCGGGTGGCACAGACAAGCAGTGCGCGTGCCCGTCTGGCCGGCAGCTCAGCTCTTCGGCGTACCCGATCGCGCCTGGCGGTCGGGTTGGGTGTCGAAAGTCTGGATGGGCGATACGCCGGCCCCGCCAAGATGGACGCTGACGATCTTGTCCGTCAATGCACCTAATTCGCCCACGCCCTTGATCTTCAGCGGGTTGCTCTTGTCGTCGACCTCTTCCAGAAAGACCGCTTCGATGTCTGGGAAGTCGGCGTGCGATATCCCATGGTGGCCAGCCAGGTCGTTGTTGACGAAGTATCCGTGGCGCGGGTCGATGGCGGCTTCTTCATGCGGTGCTGCACCCACGCTCCAGATCATCGCGCCAGTGGCCTGGCTGGTGGCCGTCTTCATGTTCAGAATAGGGCCAGCAGCGAATACGCCCAGCATGCGCCGCAGTCGAACCCCACCGGTGTCGACATCGACCGCCACCTCGGCAAAGTGGCACCGTAGGACTGTTGCGTGCGCGGTTGCGCAACTGGCCCGAGGCGCCGCTTGGCAGGGCCTGGCTCAGCACAGCGTAGTCAGCCCGAACACGCGGCTGGTTGGCCAGATCGGCATGGCGCACCATCGCGCCGATAAGCAAGCCGCCGTCGGCCGTGGGTTCGGTGCGCGCCAGACCCAGGCGCGTGATGTCGATCAGGTGAACCGGCACTTCGATCTGCAGCCTCATCAGGTCCAGCAAGTTGGTACCGCCTGCAATGAACCTGGCGTTCTGGCGTGCCGCGGCACAGATTGCCGCTCATGCGCTTGCGTATCTCTTCGTCACTGAGTCGCACTGCTGGCGCTTTCAGGTCTGCCCTCACGTGGCTGGGCATGCCAGCGCGGGCCTCGGCCAGCATACCGACAGCGGAGCAGATCTGCCCGGGTGTGCATTAGCTGCACGAAACCCTTCATGGCGAAGAAATGCCTGCTGCAGCGGATGCGATAGGGCGCCATTTGCCAAGCCTGCGATCGTGGTGATCGGCTCGCCGTCCAGCATGAGCCCCAGGCACAGGCAGGCATGGGTTCGGCGGCCACCGATCAACACCGTGCAGGCGCCGCATTGGACATGGTCGCAGCCCTTCTACGTACCGGCCAGTTGCAGGTGCCAGCGCAAAGCGTCGAGCAGGGTGGTTCGGGTGTCCAGAGACCGATTGTGGCTTCGGCCGTTGATCTGCAAGCTCAGCGGCATCATCTGCGGTGGCAGGTTCATGGCGTCGGCGGGCAGCTTGCCAGTTGGGTAGCGGTGTTTGTACGGGGCATGATGTCGGTGTTCTGCGCGGCGAAGGCACAGCTTCACATTCAGTAGCACGCAAGCCGTACCGGCCACCGATGCGCCCTAGAGCGCTTGGCGGCAAGACAGGCCCGGCGCGGGGTATGTGGGTGAGGGCGTGCTCATGCCATCCTTCCGAGCGCCCAGCGACCTGCGGCAGCAGCGGCTGCGGTCAGCGCAGCGCCCCACGCGATATCGACCAAGCTCAGGCGCAGCGGCCAGCCCCGAAGGGTGGCCAGGTTGCTGAGGTCGTAGGTGGCATAGGCAAACAAGCCGAACAGCGCGCCGGCAATCACTGCCCGTGAAAATGGCAGTTCTGCAGGCGACGCCGTGCCGCCCAACCAGGCGTTGGGCGCGACGGCGAAGAGCATGACGCCCAGTGGGTAGAGCAGATAGAACACGCCAGCGGCCATGAGATTGGGCGGGTCGGCCATCAGATGCCCGATGCCATCGCGATAGAAGGACTTGGCAATGACGCCAAGCCAGAGAAGGTCGATGGCCAAAAACGCCACGGCAGTGGCGGCATAGGCGGCGAGATAGCTCAACATGCTGGTTCCGTCCTTGTTGTGTCTTCAGCAAGCGCTGTGTGCCGGCTGATGGTTGCCCGCGGGTGCGGGTAGCGATGAGATGGCAGCTTCCGATTCCGGCGCGATGTCATGCGCGCCTCTTCGAAGCCGGCTTCGTCGCCAGCTTTCGCACCGCCGCCGTGCGTTGCCCTGCGCCAGTGGCACCGGTCTTCGCAGGCTGGCGCTTCGTCAGGCTGGCGGCCAGGAGCTCGGTCAAGTCCAGGACATTGCCAGCGCCTGCGACCGCGGGTTTTTCCTCCAGCGGCGTGACTGTCTCGGTCTCGCCCGCTGCCACCTTCTGGCCGACCAGGGCCTGGATGGCGGCGCTGAACTTGTCGGTGTACGTCAGCGCGTCCCATGGCGTCGTCATGTCGCTGATCAGTTGGGCGGCCATCTTCAGTTCGGCAGGCTTCAGACCGGCCGCAGTCTTGCCGGTGGCTGGCAGCTTGAATTCATCCAGGGAACGAATCTCGGTCGCCCAGCGGATGGTGTTGAGCACCAGGGCTGCACCAGTCGGCACCAGTACGGCAAGATGTTCCTTGGTGTGCATGACCACGCGCGCAATGCCGATGACGCCGGCTTCGAGCATCGATTCGCGCAACAGGGCATAGACCTTCTCGCCTTTGCCGATGGGCTCCAGGTAGTACGGTGTTTCGAGCAGGGTGAATGCAATCTCGCTGGCCTGAACGAAAGCTTCGATCTCGATGGTTTGCGTCGACTTGGGATACGCAGCCTTGATCTCTTCTTCGCTCAGGACCACATAGTCGCCGTCGTCCTGCTGGATGCCCTTGACGATGTTGTCGCTCTGGATATCTTTGCCCGTCCGCTTGTTGATGCGCTTGTAGCCCACCGGGTCCATCGATCGCTTGTCGAGCCAGTCGAAGTCGATGCCAACGGATTGAGATGCCGGGTACAAGGCCACCGGCACATGCACCAAGCCGAAGGTGATGGCGCCTTTCCAGATCACGCGGGCCATGCAAGCTCCTGTAGCGGCGCGGAGCCGAAAGTGGATGGGCGGACGGCAAATGGCCGGCACTCAGGACGACGGCAATTGGTATTCCAGGGTTGCCACGGCCGATGCCAGACCGCGGGCCGGCCGGGCAAAGCCAGCCAATGGCGCGTTGCCGCCGTCCAGGCGCACAAGTACCGTCTGCACCGTCCAGTGCTTGCCGCCGCGCAGCGGCTGTTGTTCGGTCCACGCCACCGGCACCAAATTGCCCATCCGGGCCAAGCGCGTGCCGACCCTGCGCTGACGGTGGTGGCGCGCAGGTGTTGCGCAGGTCGTCGATGAAAATCTTGCCGACACGATTACCGGTGTCGCTCTACGCCGAACTTGATCTCGAACAGCCAGTCTTGAGGCGACGCAGTCAAGCGCGAGGCCAGCGTGGCGAGCGGTGGCGACAGTGCCTCAGGCAACACCGCCGGGACGCCCGCGGCCGGCACCGCCAGCGTTGCCCTGGGCACCGCCGGCTGGGCAGCCGGCCGGCGCGATCCCTTCACGCAGCCTGGCGATTGGTCGTCGACGAGCGCCTTCGCTTGGCGAGTCGATGTCGCCGGTCTGCTGCTGATCTGGCGTACTCAGAAATTCGCGCTTGGTCCTTTAGGCTTGAAGCGGATCGACAGCTTTCGCAAGCGCGGGTTGAGCGGTCTTCGTCACGGCGCTGCCTTGGCTGAGGGTTGTCCGTCCAGATGAACCGGCGTGGCGAGCGCGATGCCCAGGTTCGGTCGTGGCGGTCTGATGTCAGCAGCAGGAAATCTCTCGGGGCCCGTGGGCATGCCGTCTGCCCTGAGCCTTGGCATGGACGAACCCACAGCAGGGCACTTCGGTGCGTGCACAGCGGCCGCGCGCTGTTGCAGCGCCCTGGCGGCCGGCCTGCTGCTTCGACGCGGCAGCGGTCAAGGCGGAGCGTCGGCGTGAACGCCACAACCCTAGCGGCGGCCGAAGCCATCACGTGTGCTGCTATGCCGAGCCCCGGAATGACGGCGGCACAGGCCGTGGCAGCGGCCGCCAGCATCCAGCCATTGCTTTTCGACGAAGCTGCGCAGGTCGACCCGGCCGGCGCGCTGCCCGAGCATTCGCTCGGCCTGCTGGAAAGCTGTGGTCTGCTGGCCGCCCCGCTGCCATACAAAGCTGGCGGCGCAGCGTTGAACGCACCAGTCCATCGGCTCGCGCTGTTGCATGTGCTGGCGCATCTGGGTCGCGGCAGCCTGCCGGTGGGACGCTTGTACGAAGGCCATGTCAATGCCTTGGCGCTGATCGAGTCTTGTGCGGCGCCAGAAGACGCCGCGCGCTGGTTTGCCGATGCCGCGGCCGGGCATCTGTTTGCAGTCTGGAACACCGAAGCCGCCGATGGCCTGCGGTTGGTGGCTGAAGCGGGTACGGGTTGGCAACTGCGAGGCGCCAAGACATTTGCATCCGGCGTTGGAAGCGTCAGCCGCGCACTCGTGACCGCGCGCGACGAGGCAGGCGGTTGGCAGATGCTGATGGTCGATGCCGACATTCAGGCACCGGTGATCGATCGCTCGTTCTGGAAGCCCCTGGGCATGCGTTCCACCGGCAGTTTCAGGGCCGACTTCAGCCAACTGGCTGTGCGACCGAGCGATCTCGTCGGCGCCGCCAGCGACTACTACCGTGAGCCCGCCTTCAGCGTGGGTGCGGTGCGCTTTGCGGCCGTTCAACAAGGGGGCACCGAAGCCGTGTTCGACGCCACGCGCGACTTTCTGTGCCGCCTGGGGCGCACCGACGACCCGCACCAGCGCGTGCGACTGGGCGAAATGGCGGTGTGCGTGGCGAGTGGTCGGCAATGGCTGCAAGCAGCGGCCCGGCAGGCAACTGCCTGCGCCCAACCCGCTGGCGACACTGGTTCGATGATTGCGCATGCGCATCTGACGCGTTCCGCCATCGAAGCGCAGGCGCTGCGCGTGCTGCATCTGGCAGCGCTGTGCGTGGGTGCGCGCGGCCTGTTGGCGCCCGAGCCCTTCGAGCGCTTGCACCGTGACCTGACGCACTACCTGCGTCAAGCCGGGCCCGATGCCGCACTGTCGGCTGCCGGTGCCCATGTACTGGCCAGCACAGCCCCCGCCTACACGTTGTGGAACGAATAGCCAGCCCATACGCGCTGCAGGCCGAGCATTTGGGCTCGGTCGCCGTGATCGCGCCGCATCCAGACGACGAATCGATCGGTTGCGGCGGACTCATCGCGTTGCTGCGCGGCTTGGGCCAGCCCGTCAGCGTGCTGCTGCTCAGCGACGGAGCCATGTCTCACCCCCATTCACTGCAATGGCTGCGCCCCGCGCGTGTGCGCTTGCGGCTGGCCGAATTTCACGCCGCCTTGCGGGCCCTGGGCGTCGACGGCGACAAGGCGCAGGCGCTGCAGTGGCCCGACGGGGCCCTGCCGGACACGGGTGCACCAGACTTCGAGGTCGCTGTCACTGAGCTGACGGGCTGTCTTGCCACGGTGTTGCCCAACACGCTGCTGGTGCCTTGGCGGCGAGACCCGCACCCCGACCACCGTGCTGCGAATGCGCTGGCACGCGCTGCCAATGCCAGCCTCGAGCGCCCGGCGCGTGTGCTGGAGTACCCCGTCTGGACGCATCAACGGGGGCAGGATACGGAGTACCCCCGCCACGATGAAGCCACCCCTTGGCGTGTCGATGTCGCCGCTGTCAGCCAGAAGAAAATGAAAGCCATCGCCGCGCACCGGTCGCAGCTGGGGGGCGTGATTGACGACGACCCCAGCGGCTTCGTGCTGCCACCCGACATGCTTGCGCGCTGCGCCCAAACGTTCGAGACCTTCTACGAGGTCCAGCCCCATGCCTAAGAGCTCGCTGCAGCCGGCTTACTTCGATCACGTTTATGCCGCCAGCGCCGACCCTTGGTCATTCGAGAGCAGCGCGTACGAGCGCGCCAAGTACAGCGCCACATTGGCGGCCTTGCCGCGAGCGCATTACGACAGGGCGTTTGAGGTCGGATGTTCCATCGGCGTCTTGACGGCGCAGTTGGCCAGGCGCTGCGGGCAGCTGTTGGCGGTGGACGTGGCAGAAGCGGCACTGGCCCTTGCCCGAAAGCGCTGCATGGCGCTGTTGCAAGTCGATGTGCAGTGCATGCAGGTGCCAGACGTTTTGCCGGCCGGTGACTTCGACCTGATCGTGATCTCGGAAGTTGGCTACTACTGGTCGCCTGACGATCTGAAGCGCGCGCTGGACTGGATGTTCAGCGCAGTGCGCAGCGGTGGCCATCTGGTTCTGGTGCACTGGACACCGGTGGTTGCCGACTATCCGCTCAGTGGTGACGAGGTCCACGAGATGGCCGCTGAGCGTGCCAGCGCCCACCGCTTTCATCACCGCTCTGGCCAGCGCGACGCCCATTACCGTATTGACGTATTCGAAGCGCGCTGAAGGCTGGGGCCAAGGCCAAGGCCAAGGCCGGGGCCGGGGCCGGCGACGATGGGGACTGCAGCTGCGGCATTTGCAGCAGACGCAGCGAATGCGGCGGAGACGTTGGAGACCTCAGAGATGGCGGGTACTGCACACAGGGCGGGCATCGAAGCGGCTTGCTCGCGTTGAATCAGGTCCCGCAGCACACCGAGCGCCTGCGAGATTGGAACCAGCGGCGGCCCCCTCGGCGGCCCGAGTTGCGACTTGGAGGCGCTGGCGCTCGACGCCTGAATTTCCAGCTCTTGCCAGAGGGCGCCAAACGCGGGTGCTGCCTGGGCAAGGCGTCCGATGGTGCCTGCACAAAGGTTCAGCCGCGCATCGATGCCTGCCGGCAGGCTGGACGCCAGCGCGGCGCCATGGCGCTGCCAAAGCTGGCGCAAGAGGGCCCGCACGGTCAGCGCCATGGCATAGCGGTGGGGGTTCTCGACCAGCGGATCGTGATGGTTCGTGGTGAGATGGGCCCACTGCCGCAGCTGCCACGACAAGCCGACGGCAGCCCGCCCGTCAAGCCGGCTGGACGTCGTCACGCGCGCATGCGGGCTGCGCCGTACCCGCAGGTCGACGCGCTCGAGCGCGCGAACGAGCGCGTCGTCCTCCAGATATGGCACGTCCGGCACGCCGCCCGCCAGACGGTAGGCGCGCGCGGTCACGGCCAGACTGGCGCCGAAATGCTGGTGATGGCATGGCCAAGGGTCGAAGGGCCGAGGATCAAGCAGACTCGCCAGGCGCGACCGCAACAAGGCGTGGGCAGTGTCGATGCGGCGGATGCGCAGGGCCGCGGGGCTGGGGCGTACGCTGTCGTCGGTCAGGATCCGACCGCCGACGGCGTCGCTGCCAGCGGCCAATTCGCGCAGATTGGCAGCCAGCCAGTCGGGTGCCACGCGGGTATCGGCGTCGGTGCTGACGATGGCGGCTTCTGGGCAGCCAATCGACTCAAGACGCGTGGCGGCCTCGTCCATCAACTGGCGCCGGACATAGCCGATGTTGGCCTGCGCCGGCGGCAGCGTGGTCTCGACGACATGCAAGCGCAGGCCGCGGTGAGCAGCGGCGAATCGGCGCGCGATGGCTGCACTGGCGTCGCCGCAGTTGTTGGCCAGCAGGATGATTTCGAAACCATCGCGGTCGAGCGGCGAGCCGTCCATGCCAGCCTGTGCGGCCAAGGCCGCCAAAGATGCGGGTAGATGCGCTGCCTCGTTCCGCGCCGGTAGCACCACGATGGCTTTCAGTGCCTGTGCGGGCGGCGGCAGAGAAGCCCACATGCTGTTCCTTTCCGCGCTGGTTCTGTCCCCATCTGTCGAGCCCTTGCGGGTGTCAAGCCCAAGTCTGCTTTTGAACCCGTTGGGTCTGCCCACGTGAAACTTCGTCTGTGCAACAAGCGGCGCGACGGCCATTCGGGCACAGCGCTCAGATCGGCATGGCCGCCACCAAGTGCTCGGACAGGAACCAGACCTGCAACTCGTTGCAGCGCACCACCTGGCTGACCAGCAGGTCGTTCGTGCCGGAATCGCCGTCGTCGCCGGCCTTTTCTGCCAGTTCGCGCGCTTCCTTCAGGATCAAGGTGTGCGCGTCGATGAGGCGAGACAACTGCACCGTGGCCGGCTCGCGACCCCGCGGCAAACGTGTGATGCGCGTTTCTTCGGCAACGTCGGCAGCCATGGCCAGCGACACCCCACCCAATATCTGTATGCGCTCTGCCAACGCATCCACCAGATCGACCTGGGCTTCATAGTGCTTGTCGTACATCAGGTGCAACTGGTTGAACGTCGGCCCAACGACTTGCCAGTGGTGCTTCTTGTACATGTCGCGCAAGGTCATGGTGTCGGCCAGCACCTGGTTCAGCATTGCGACGCTGGCAGCAGCCAGCGCTTGTTCCATGCCGTGCGGCATCGGGATGATGTCGCCATACTCTTGGGTCACCTGGGCAGCAGGGCCGCGTTGCTGATGCAGCGTCGGCTCGACCGCCGAGTTCTCGGCGCCAGCGGCAAGGGGCTTGGACGGTAGGGTGGGTGTCTTCTTCGTTGTCATGGGTGCATCTCGTGGCAAAGGACCCTGCCCACTGGGCAAGTCGCGCGCCCGCTTGTGGCCAGCGCTGCTGGCTTGCGTCCAAGGGGCCGGCCGTAGCAGGGCCTCAAGTAGTCCTCTAGGGAAGTGAGCGGCTATATCTACGACATCGGTAGCGTCAGTTTGACGGTAAGCGTCTGGCTGCGGCATCTTGAACTGACGCAACCGTCGCCCGACCATCGCAGGTATGGCCAAAGTGGTGGCGATGACGTGCAGCGCAGCGATGGTGCGATTTACTCGCTGCCTCTACGCCGGCGCCTTGGTGGCCTGCATCGCCCAGCGCATGGCCGTGGTGTTCACACAGCGCATCTGCGCCGCCTGGCGAATCTCAATCGGCTTGCTGCCACCGGTGCGGCAGCAGCTCCTAGATGCGGCTGTTCAACTGTGGGGTCAGTCGCGTGAGCCGGTCTTTCAAGTACCTGAATCCGTGACCTCACCCCTGTGGCCGGATTGGCGCTGGTAGGGGACCATTTCAAGAGCTTCCAGCCGGTATCTCAAACTGCTGGACAAGACGCTGCCGATGCGCGCAGGCGTAGTCAACAGCGACGTCCTTCGCAGCTACCTCGGACTGCTCGTGCAAGGCAAGAGCGACTTTGACGCTATCGAGAACCATCGGGGCGACAAGTTCTGGGCGTGGGGCGCACCTACGCCGGCGTGGACGGGTTCTGCCCGCTGGCGTCGTACATCGGGGCGTACGGCTGGCCACTGGAGCTGTCGCTGCGCCCAGGCACGCAGCATTCGGCCAAGGACACCGAAGACAACCTGAAGCG
>JBBQAW010000011.1:0-30991 GCA_038316815.1 Burkholderiales bacterium | reverse complement strand
CTTCAGCGCCGCCAGCGCCTGGAAAGCACTGCGCGCCTGGCCCCCAAGTTCGGCCTTCAGACTGGCCAGGTCACGCCCCGTGCCCAGCTGGCGGCCGTGTTCGTCGACCACGCGAAAGCCCATGAACAAGTGCTGGCCCAGCGTCTCGAGCTTGAAGTCGTTGCGCTGCACGGCCAGCTGGGTGCGTTCACGCACGGCCTTCAGCAGCGCGTCCATCAGGCTTCCCTGTGCGAAGGGCACCGTCGCGCAGAAATCGGCAGCGTAGTCTGGCAGTGGCACCAGACGAGTACGCGGGCGCTGGTGCAGGCTCTTCACCAGGGCCAGCACCTTGCCGTGCAGCATGCCCGGCACCAGCCATTCGCAGCGTTCTTCGTTCACCCGGTTCAGCGCGTAGATGGGCAAGGTAACGGTCAGGCCGTCTTTCGCGTCCCCAGGCTGGTGCAGGTAGCTGGCGCTGCAGTCGATGCCGCCCAAACGCAGGGTCTTCGGGAATGAGGCCGTGGTGATGCCGGCGGCCTCGTGCCGCATCAGTTCTTCTCGCTTCAGCAGCAGTAGCTGGGGCTGCTTTTTCAATTCCTCGCGGTACCAGCGCTCCAGAAGCGCGCCCGAGAAAACGTCCTTGGGCAGCTGCTGGTCGTAGTACGCGAAGATCAGTTCGTCGTCGACCAGCACGTCTTGCCGGCGCGACTTGTGTTCCAGGTCCTGCACCTGGGCCACGAGCTTGCGGTTTTGGGCCAGGAACGGCAGCTTGCGCTCGAACCCCACGTCCCAGGTGTCTTCGTGCAGGCTGGCCACCAGGGCTTCGCGGATGAAGATCTCGCGTGCGGCCGGGGCGTCGATGCGCCCGAAGTTCACGCGCTTGTTGTTGTAGATGACGATGCCGTACAGCGTGGCGCGTTCCAGCGCCACCACTTCGGCCACCTTCTTTTCCCAGTGCGGTTCCAGCAGCTGGGTTTTGAGCAAATGGCCGGCAATGGCCGGAATCCAGGTCGGCTCGATGGCCGCCAACCCGCGGCCGTACAAGCGCGTGGTCTCGACCAGTTCTGCCGCCACCAGCCAGCGCCCGGGCTTCTTGCTCAGGTGCGCGCCCGGGTGGCGCCAGAACTTCAGCCCGCGCGCGCCCAGGTACCAGTCTTCATCATCGCTCTTGCAGCCGATGTTGCCCAGCAGCCCGGCCAGCATCGCCAGGTGCAGCTGTTCGTATGTGGCTGGCGTGGTGTTCAGCCGCCAGCCCTGTTCGGCCACCACGGTGTGCAGTTGCGAATGAATGTCGCGCCACTCGCGCACGCGGCGCGCACTGACGAAGTTGTCGCGCAGGCGCTGTTCCTGCTGGCGGTTGGTCAGTTTATGCAGCGGGCCTTCAGCGCCGCGGCCGCGGCCTTCTTCGATCCACTGCCAGAGCTTCAGGTAGCCCATGAATTCAGAACGTTCGTCGTCGAACTTCTTGTGCTTCTCGTCGGCGGCCTGCGCGGCTTCCATCGGCCGGTCGCGCGGGTCCTGGCCGCTCAGGACAGCGGCGATGATCAGCACCTCGCTCAAGCACTGGCGTTCGCGCGCTTCCAGAATCATGCGGCCCACGCGCGGGTCCAGCGGCAAGCGGCTGAGCTCCTTGCCGATGGATGTCAATTCGTTGGCTTCGTCAACCGCGTTCAGCTCATCCAGCAAGGCGTAGCCGTCGGCAATGGCCTTCTTCGGCGGCGCTTCCAGAAACGGGAAGTCCTCGACCGTGCCCAGGTGCAGCGCCTTCATGCGCAAGATCACACCAGCCAACGACGAGCGCATGATTTCGGGGTCGGTGAACTTCGGCCGGCCGGCGAATTCCTGTTCACCGTACAGGCGGATGCACACGCCGTCGGCCACCCGCCCGCAGCGCCCGGCGCGCTGGTTGGCCGCGGCCTGGCTGATGCCCTCGATCTGCAACTGCTCGACCTTGTTGCGGTAGCTGTAGCGCTTCACGCGCGCCAGACCGGTGTCGATGACGTACCGGATGCCGGGCACCGTCAGTGAGGTCTCGGCGACGTTGGTGGCCAGCACGATGCGGCGGCCGTTGCCAGATTCGAAGACGCGGTCTTGCTCGGCCTGCGACAGCCGCGCGAAGAGCGGCAGGATTTCTGCCTGCGGCCCGCCACGGTGCTGCTGCGCCAGGTGCCGGCGCAAGTGGTCGGCAGCGTCGCGAATTTCGCGTTCGCCGGGCAGAAAGATGAGGATATCGCCCTGCTTGTCGCGCCATAGCTCATCGACAGCGTCTGCAATCGCGTCGTCGAGACCGAAGTCTTTCCTGTCTTCGAACTGGCGCCAGCGCTGTTCGACTGGGAAGGTGCGGCCCGAGACCATGATCACCGGCGCCGGGCCCCGTGCACCGGCGAAATGTTTCGCGAAGCGATCCGCGTCAATGGTGGCCGAGGTCACGATCACCTTCAGTTCCGGCCGCCGCGCCAGCACTTCCTTCAGATAGCCCAGCAGGAAGTCGATGTTCAGGCTGCGTTCGTGCGCCTCGTCGATGATCAGCGTGTCGTAGGCCTTGAGCAGCGGGTCGGTCTGCGTTTCGGCCAGCAAGATGCCGTCAGTCATCAGCTTGACGCTGGCCCCAGGGCCCAGGCGGTCCTGGAAGCGCACCTTGTAGCCCACGACATCGCCGAGCGGCGTATTCAGTTCCTTGGCGATGCGCTGCGCAACGCTGGAAGCCGCAATCCGGCGCGGTTGCGTATGACCGATCAGCCCGGTACCGCCAGCGCCCCAGCCGCGCCCGAGTTCGAGCGCGATCTTCGGCAATTGCGTGGTCTTGCCGGAACCGGTTTCGCCGCAAACGATGACCACCGGGTTGTCGCGAATGGCGCGCGCAATCTCCTCGCGCCGGGCCGAGACCGGCAGCGATTCAGGGTAAGTGATGGGGGGAATGGGCTTGGCGGCCGCAGCACGCGAAGCCTGGGCGGGGGTTCGCACGGGCCGCGAATTATCTCCGCGGCTTAAGAAGGGCGGGTTGGGCGGGTCTGGCAGGGCCTGCGGGCCGGTTGTGCAGCTTCAGGCCGCGCTGTACTGCAGGACGCTGAAGACCGCGCCCTGCGGGAACTGCCGCACGGCCATGCGTCCGACCGCGGGCACGTCCATGGGTGGCACCAGCACCTGTGCGCCCAGGGTCTTGGCCTGGTCAACGCACTTCTCGACGTCGTTGACCGTGACATACACGCCCCAGTGCGGCGTCATGGGCTGGCTGCCCGGTGGCAGCGACATGATGCCGGCGACCCTGTCCTGGCCAATACGGGCCATCCGGTAGTCGCCCATCTCCGGCGTCGCGTCCCCCACCTGCCAACCGAACAGGCCACTGTGGAAGGCCGCAGCCCCGGCCGGGTCGGTGGTGGTGAGTTCGCTCCAGCTGAACGTACCGTGGGTCTTGTAGACGTCCATGTCCAGGTCCCTGGATGAGGCAAAAGGGGTGCGCATGCTGCGGCACAATCCAGGGCGCTGCCAACCCCCCACTTCGAGACAATTCCGAGAAACTTTCGAGAAACTTTCGAGAAACTTCCGAGACAAGTTTGAGCCTGGTCTTCCCACATACCTTCGTGCCCTGGTTTCGCGCCGTGGCGCCGTACATCCACGCCTACAAGGGCAAGACCTTCGTGGTGGCGATGGCCGGGGAGATGATCGCCGCCGGCAAGCTCAACACCTTTGTGCAAGACCTGGCGATCCTGCACGCCATGGGTATCAAGATTGTGCTCGTGCACGGCTTTCGCCCGCAGGTCACTGAACAATTGGCGGCCAAGGGCCACGTGTCGCGTTACTACCGCGGCATCCGCATCACCGACGCCGTGGCGCTGGACGCCGCACAAGAAGCGGCCGGGCAACTGCGCTTCGAGATCGAGGCCGCGTTTTCGCAGGGCCTGCCCAATACGCCGATGGCCAACGCCACGGTACGTGTGGTTTCGGGCAACTTCCTGACAGCGCGGCCGGTGGGCATCGTTGACGGCATCGACCACATGCAAAGCGGTTTGGTGCGGCGCGTCGACCACCTTGCGATACGCCGCGCCATCGACATCGGCGCCCTGGTGCTGCTCAGCCCGTTTGGATTTTCTCCAACTGGCGAAGCCTTCAACCTGACGATGGAAGACGTCGCCACGGCCACGGCAGTGGCACTGCAGGCCGACAAACTCGTCTTCATGACAGAGATACCCGGTATCCGGGAACGCCAGGACGACCCCGACAGCGCCATCGATACCGAATTATCGTTGGCTGAAGCCCGCAAACTGCTGGCCGCCCTGCCCGCCCCGACGCTGCCGACCGATATCGCGTTTTATCTGCAGCATTGCGCCCGCGCCTGCGAAGGCGGGGTCGAGCGTTCGCATATCCTGCCTTTTGCCAACGACGGCGCTTTGCTGCTGGAAGTATTCACGCATGACGGCGTCGGCACGATGGTGGTCGACGAGCGCCTGGAAAGCCTGCGCGAGGCCACACCAGACGACGTCGGCGGTATCCTGCAATTGATCGAACCCTTCGAGCGCGACGGCACGATGGTGCGGCGCGAGCGCACGGAAATCGAGCGCGATGTCGCCAGCTATACCGTGATTGAACATGACGGCATCATTTTCGGCTGTGCTGCATTGATGCCCTACCCGGAAGCGCGCACGGCCGAAATGGCAGCGCTGACTGTTTCGCCGTTGTCGCAGGGGCAAGGCGACGGCGAACGCATCCTCAAGCGCATTGAACAGCGCGCCAAGATGGCGGGCTTCGAGACCCTCTTCGTGCTGACGACGCGTACGATGCATTGGTTCATCAAGCGCGGTTTCAAGCAAGTCGACCCCGACTGGCTGCCAGACGGGCGCAAGAAGAAATACAACTGGGACCGGCGCTCACAAGTGCTGGTCAAGAAAATCGTCTGAACACGGAGAAAAAATCATGGCCCGAATGGTGAATTGCATCCATCTGAAGAAGGAAGCCGAAGGACTGGGCTTTGCCCCATACCCGGGCGAACTGGGCAAGCGGCTGTATGACAACGTCAGCAAGGAGGCTTTCGAGCTCTGGAAGAAGCACCAGACGATGCTGGTGAACGAAAACCGGCTGAACCTGGCTGACGCCCGTGCCCGCCAATATCTGGCGCGGCAGATGGAGCAGTTTTTCTTTGGCGACGGTGGCGACAAACCTGCAGGTTATGTGCCGCTACCGGATTGATGACAGGGTTTTCTATCCCCCGCAAATGCAAGGTGGAACCAGCGTCATTCTTTGAGATGAATTACATTTACCAGGTTTCAACCTGTCAAAGACGCAAACCATGGCCACCCTGAACGATCTGCTCGCACAAAAAGCCGACCTAGAAAAGCAAATTGCCGATGCCCAGCGCGAAGAACGCGGTACGGCCATCGCCAAAGTCAAAGCCTTGATGGCCGAATATGGCCTGACGCTGGCAGACCTGAGCACCCGCATAACTTCAACCACGCCACGCAAGGCAACAGGCAAAGTGGCGGCCAAGTACCGCAACCCGGCCACGGGTGACACTTGGTCAGGTCGGGGTTTGAAGCCCAACTGGCTGAAAGCTGCCATCGAATCGGGCCGCAAGATTGAAGACTTCGGGGTCTGAACCTTAGCGCCAGCCACTGCGCCGCTGCAGGCGCAGCCTGGCGGGTGCCATGGGTCCGAAGGGGCGGGCCAGGGGGCTTGGGCACATGATTTGCCCAACGGCATACTCGGCACACCGATTGGCCGCCAATGACTGACGCAGGCCAACGCTTCGATATCGAGCCCCCCTTGACGCCATCGCTCCCAAGTCCAGCCACAGCCACAGCCACAGCGTCCCATGCGCGACGCTGGGCGGGCCCGGCACAGACAGCCGCCCGTGCCGCTGTGCTTTCGCTGGTGTGCGCCGTTTTGGCCTATGTCGGGGCCTTGGTCGTCGATCTGCCGCCTTGGGCCAGCCTGGCCCTGCCTTTGGGTGCCGCCCTGGGTGCCACGTTGCGCTGGGGCAGATCCATGCTGCTGGCAGCCGTGCCCGGCACAGCTTTCGGCCTCTTGGCCTTGAATACACCTTTCGCGCTGGCTTTGGCCCTGCCCGCAGCTGCCATGTTGGCACCGTGGGCAGCGGCCGAGCTGTTGCGACGACGCGGCTTTGACACGCGTCTGGACCGGCCGCAAGACATCGTTTGGCTGACTGTCGCTGGCGCCGCTGTGTTGGCGCCCGTCGCACTGGCGATGGCGGGCTTGCTGAAGTGGGCTTTGGGGTGGCCTCTGGGCAACTTGACGGCCTCGGCGCCGGGGTGGGCCGCGCAACTGTTCGCCGCCTGGGCTGCGCTGCTTCTGGGCGCACTGGCCGCTGCCGTTTTCATGCTCGCACTCGACCGTCGCGCCTTGCACCCACTGCAGCCGGGCGTGCCCAGGGTCGAACCGCTGCTGGCTCTGGCGGGCGTGTTGAGCCTCTGGGGTTTGATGGCCCTGCTGGCCCGCTGGCCGCTGTCGGCGCCTGTGCTGAATTTTCTGCCCTGGATCGCGGCGCTCGTGCTCAGCCTGCGCGGCCACCTGGCGCTGGCCAGCGCAGCGCTGATCGGCGCCCTGATGTTGCTGGCCGGCAGCGCCGTGCCTGCAGATGCCGCGGCCGCTGCCCTTTGGCTGGGCACCTGGCTGGCGGGCGGCCTGGGGCTGATGCTGGGGGCGCATTGCGCCCTGGTGCATTGGCGGGCCCAGGCCAAACGCCTGGAATGGGCACTGGACGCGTCGCGCCTGGGCGTGGCCGATTGGCGAGAGGGCGACAGCGAAGGCTTTGCCTCGGTCGCCTGGCGAACCTTGTCGAATCACGGCGCGTCCGCCTGGCACCCTTCGGACTGGGTGCAGCAGACCCACCCCGGGGACCGCCCGGCCCTGGAAGCGGCCATGCAGAGCCTGGGCCTGGGCCAGACAGGGCGACAACAGTTCGAACTGCGCCTGCCCGACGGGCAAGGCTGGCGCTGGGTTGAAACAACCCTTCTCGTCATCGAACGCAACGCCATTGGACGGCCCACACGCTTCCTGGCCACTCTGGCCGACGTGCAGGAACGGCGCGACGCCCTGGAACGAAAGCGCATGTCGGCAAGCCTGTTCCAGCACCTGCACGAAGGCCTGCTCATCACCGATGCCGATCAACGTGCGCTGGACGTCAATCCCGCCTACACCGCCATCCTGGGCGTGACGCGCGAAGAACTGCTGGGCACCGTCCCTTCGTTGCTTCGCCCCACGCCTGCAGACCCCATCGCGCGCCAGCAGCGTGCGGCCATGTGGGCCAGCCTCAGCGAGACCGGCAGTTGGCGCGGTGAATTGATCGAGCGCAGGCGCAGTGGTGAGCAGCGCACGCTGCAGACCACCATCTCCACCGTGCCCGGCCCGACGCACGACCTGCGCTATCACGTGCTGGTGATCAGCGACATCACCGAACAACGCGTGCAGCGTGAGCAACTCGAACGCCAGGCCCACACCGACGAACTGACCCGTCTGCCCAACCGCGCACGCCTGTCGCAACTGCTGGCCGACGCGATGAAGGCCGCCGACCGAGACGGCTATCTACTGGCGGTTTGCTACCTCGATCTTGATCGTTTCAAGCCCATCAACGACCGCTACGGCCACGCCGCCGGCGACCGACTGCTGGCTGAACTGGCCGGCCGTTTGCGCAGCGCCCTGCGCAGCCGCGAACACTGGGTCGATTCCGCGGCGCGCCTGGGCGGCGACGAATTCGTGTTGCTGCTGCGCGCGGGAACGCTGGAAGAAGCCCGGCTGGCCGTCGAACGCGTGCTGCGTGTGGTGTCACTGCCCTATGTGGTTGACCCCGATGTCGACCCGGTGCAAGTGACGGCCAGCATGGGTGCCACGGTCTACCCCATCGACCGCAGCGACGCCGATACCCTGCTGCGCCATGCCGACCATGCGATGTACGGCGCCAAGCAAGCCGGCCGCAACGGCTACCTGTTCTTCGACCCTGAACACCGCCGCCGCACCGAGGCGCGCGTGATGGCCATCGGCCGCGTGCAGGAAGCCCTGGACCAGGGCGAATTCGTGCTGCACTACCAGCCCAAGGTCGACATGCGCAACGGCCGGGTCCACGGCTTCGAAGCGCTGCTGCGCTGGGAGCACCCGCAGCAGGGGCTGATCGCGCCGCTGCAGTTTCTGCCGCTGATCGAGAACACGGGACTGTCGTCGCGCGTGGGCGACTGGGTGCTGGCGCAGGCGCTGGAGCACCTGTCGCAGTGGCGGCGCAAAGGGCTGGACATCAGCGTCAGCGTCAACATATCAGCCCGCCACCTGCAGGAACCCGACTTTGCGCAGCGCCTGTCGGAACTGCTGGCCAGGCACCCAGAACCCCTGGCCGCGCACCTGGAACTGGAGATGCTCGAAACAGCCGCGCATGCCGACATCGAAGCCACGTCCGCGCTCGTTGCGCGCTGCCAGAGCATTGGGGTGCGCTTTGCGCTCGATGACTTCGGCACCGGCTATTCGACGCTGACCTACCTCAAGCGCCTGCCGGTGGACGTGCTGAAGATCGACCGTTCCTTCGTGCACCACATGCTCGACGACAACCAGGACCGGGCCATCGTCGAAGGCGTCATCGGCCTGGCTGGCACCTTCGGCTGCGTGGTGGTGGCAGAAGGCGTTGAATCGCCGGCGCAGGCGCGCACCCTGCTGGACCTGGGATGCGAAATCGGCCAGGGCACCGGCATCGCCGCACCCATGCCGGTCGAACAGGTGGCAGCCTGGGTGCGCGACTACCGCGGCATGTTTGCATTGGCCAGCACCGAAACCGGGAGCACCGTCGTGCCGGGCCCGCGCCTGCTGACCCCAGGCCGATAAACTCAACCGGGTGATTCCGCCCGGCTTTCTGCAAGACCTTCTGTCCCGCGTCGACATCGTCGACGTCGTGGGCCGGCACGTCGAACTCAAGCGTGGCGGCGCAAATCTGATGGGGCTGTGCCCATTTCATGCCGAGAAGTCGCCCAGCTTCTCGGTCAGCCCTTCAAAACAGTTCTATCACTGCTTTGGTTGCGGGGCCAGCGGCGACGCCATCCGCTTCCTGACCGAACACCTGGGCCTGAGCTTCGTCGAGGCCGTGCGCGACCTGGCCCAGGGCGCTGGCCTGCAGGTGCCTGAAGAACAGGTCAGCGACGAGGAACGCGAGCGCCGCAACACCTTGCGCGAACGCCGCAAGACCCTGGGCGAGGTGCTGGCCCAGGCCAGTGACTTCTATCGCGCCCAGCTCAAGGCCAGCCCGCATGCTGTCAACTACCTGAAGCAGCGTGGCCTGACGGGCGCGGTGGCCGCACGTTTCGGGCTGGGCTATGCCCCGGCGGGGTGGAAGACCCTGGCCGGGGTTTTTCCGCGCTACGACGACCCGGCGCTCGAAGAAGCCGGTTTGGTGCGTCAGCGCGAGGCCGACGCGGCTGCTGATGGCACTGCGCCGCGTGCGGGCGACACGGGCCGCTACGACTGGTTTCGCGACCGCGTGATGTTCCCGATCCGCGCTGTTTCGGGCGAAGTCATCGGTTTTGGTGGCCGCGTCCTGGACGACAGCAAGCCCAAATACATCAATTCGCCCGAAACGCCGGTATTCAGCAAGGGGCGCGAACTCTACGGTCTGTTCGAAGCCCGCCAGGCCCTGCGCGACAAGGGTTACGCGCTGGTGGTTGAGGGCTACATGGACGTCGTGGCATTGGCGCAAAGCGGCTTTCCCAACGCCGTGGCCACCCTGGGCACGGCTTGCACGGCAGACCATGTGCAAAAGCTGTTTCGCTTCACCGACGCGGTGGTTTTCAGCTTCGACGGCGACAGCGCGGGCCGGCGTGCAGCCGGGCGCGCGCTGGAAGCCTCACTGCCCCATGCCAGCGACCTGCGCAGCGTGCGCTTTCTTTTCCTGCCGCCGGAACACGACCCCGACACCTACGTGCGCGAATTCGGCCCTGCCGCCTTCGAGCAGCAGGTTTTACAGGCGGTACCTCTGTCGCGCCAATTGATCGAACACGCCGGCGAAGGCACCGACCCGGGCACGGCCGAGGGCCGCGCGCGCCTGCTGGCCCAGGCAAAACCGTTGTGGGCCCTGTTGCCCGACGGCGCATTGAAGCGCCAGTTGCTGCCCGAACTGGCGCGCAGCGGCGGGTTGACCGTGGAAGACCTCTCGGCGCTGTGGGGCCAGCCCGCTGCGCCGAACCGCGTCGGGTCTTCTCGCAACGGCACACGAAACGCGCCGCCGGCCCCGCGCCGGTCGTTGGGCGCAGGCCGCCGTGCGCCAGCGGCTTCGGCCGACCTGGTCTTGCGGCTGCTGCTGCGCCACAGCGACTGGTGGGACCAGATCGGCGCAGAAGACCAGCAGATGCTGCACGAGCTGGGCGGTACGCACAGCAAGGTCGTGGCCTGGCTGGAGCAGCAGTGCACCGAACTCGGCCCCCAGACTTGGGCCACGCTGGCCGAAACACTGACAGGCGAAGACTGGGCCGACGAGGCACAGGCCTGGGTGCGGGCTGCCTTGGCGGACGAGGAACAGACCCTGGCCGACCTGCAGCGCGTGATTCACCGACTGTGGCGCTCTCGGCTGGAAGCCGAGGTGAAGACCCTGATTGCGGACGGCAACCCGACGCGTGAAACCTTGGTTCAGATGGCCGGTCTGAACGAACAGATTCGCCGCCACCGCGCTGCCGAGACGGCACCCGCCCGGCCAGCTTGAACGTCGGTCGCTCGGGGCCGCCGGTATAATAGATAGCTTGGAAGCCAGAATCTCCAGTCTGGTCAGGCGCATTGAACCCCAGCGCACTGCGGCTGCAGAGAATCGGCCCCGATGCCAGCAACCGCTGGGTCGCTGGCCCCACACATCAACTGCTCTTGACCGGTCTTTCGTTGCTCTGCCGAGCCGGCTCTCGATCACCGGCAGCTACGCACGACGTTGCATTCGCACTGACCGACCCACCGACCTGTCGTGCCGCCGCTGACAGCCAGGCTATGAATGACCCCTTGAAGCCTGGGCTTCTGCCTTGCAGATGCCCAGGCCGCCCGTTTTGACTGAAGGACCTGCATGACCGCCAAGAAGCCTGCCGCTGCCCCCGCCCCTGCTGCCAAGCCCGGGAAGGACACCCTGCCCGCCACCGCTATTTCAACCGACAAGGCGACGAAGGCAAAGCCTGCCGCCAAGGATCAGATGGCACAGAAAGCTCAACCGGCCCACACGGAGCCCAAGGCGGGCAAGGCTCTTGCGGCCAGCAAGCCCGAGAAGACTGAGGAGCTGGCCAACGCAGCCAAGGCAGCGGTGAAACCCGCAGCCAAAGCGGCCGCCAAGACGGCTAAGACGGACGAAGCCAAGGGTGGCAAGGCGGCCGGCAAGAAGGTCGAGGTCTCGAAGAAGTCCACCATCGTTGAAGAAGTAGATCTGGGCGACATCGAAGCCGATCTGGAAGGCGAACCCGAGGTCGAGACGGTCGTCGAAGCCAGCACTGAAGGCGACAAGGTCGAGAAAGCCAAACCGCTTCGCATGAAGGTCAGCCGCGCGAAGGAACGCGCCCTGATGCGTGAATTCGGTCTTGAAGAGACCACGCTGACCGAAGAAGAAGCCGTCAAGCGCCGTCAGGAACTGAAGACGCTCATCAAGATGGGCAAGACGCGCGGTTTCCTGACGCACCAGGAAATCAACGACCACCTGCCCGAGAAGCTGATCAACGAGGAAATCCTCGAAGCCATCATCAGCATGCTCAACGACATGGGCATCGCGGTCTACGAACAGGCGCCTGACGCCGCCACCTTGCTGGTGGCCGGTGGCGGCGCCACCACCGCCACGGAAGAAGAGGCCGAGGAAGCCGCCGAAGCCGCGCTGTCCACGGTCGACAGCGAATTCGGCCGCACCACCGACCCGGTGCGCATGTACATGCGCGAAATGGGTACGGTGGAACTGCTAACGCGTGAAGGCGAGATAGAAATCGCCAAGCGCATCGAAGGTGGCCTGCAGGCCATGATGCTGGCCATCAGTGCATCGCCCACCACCATTGCTGAAATCTTGTCGATGGCCGACCGCATTGGCGCTGGCGAAATGCAGATTTCAGAAGCCGTCGACGGCTTCGTCGCCGCGGACGAGGCAGACGACTACGTGGCCGAAGAAGACTTCGACGAATTCGACGAAGAAGACGACGACGACGGCCAGGGCGGCAGCAAGGCGCTGACGAAGAAGCTCGAAGAGCTGAAGAAACAGGCGCTTGAGAAATTCAGCAACTTGCGCGTGCACTTCGACAAGATGCGCAAGGCGTACGAGAAGGAAGGCTACAAGTCGGTCTCGTACAACAAGGCCCAGTACGCCATCAGCGTTGACCTGACGACGATCCGCTTTACCGTCAAGACGATCGAAAAACTGTGCCATATCCTGCGCAGCCAGGTCGACGACGTGCGCCGTTACGAGCGCGAGATTCGCAAGATTGCTGTCGACAAATGCGGCATGCCGCAAGAACACTTCATCAAGACCTTTCCGCCCAACGTCATGAACGTGAAGTGGGCCGAAAAGGAAATAGCTTCTGGCAAGCCGTATGCGTCGATCCTGCAGCGCAACCTGCCGGCAGTGCAGGAACTGCAGACCAAGCTGGCTGACCTGCAGGCGCGCGCCGTCGTGCCACTGGAAGACCTGAAGGAAATCAACAAGAAGATGAACGAGGGCGAAAAGGCCTCTCGTGACGCGAAGAAGGAAATGATCGAGGCCAACCTGCGCCTGGTGATTTCGATCGCCAAGAAATACACCAACCGCGGCCTGCAGTTCCTGGACCTGATTCAGGAAGGCAACATCGGCCTGATGAAGGCGGTGGACAAATTCGAATACCGGCGCGGCTACAAGTTCAGCACCTATGCCACCTGGTGGATCCGCCAGGCGATCACGCGCTCGATCGCCGACCAGGCCCGTACGATCCGCATTCCGGTTCACATGATCGAGACGATCAACAAGATGAACCGCATCAGCCGCCAGCACTTGCAGGAATTCGGCTACGAGCCGGACGCGCCGACGCTGGCCGAGAAGATGGAGATTCCGGAAGACAAGATTCGCAAGATCATGAAGATCGCCAAAGAGCCGATCAGCATGGAAACGCCGATCGGCGACGACGACGATTCGCACCTGGGCGACTTCATCGAGGACACCAACAACACGGCGCCCATCGAAGCCGCCATGCAGGCGGGTCTGCGCGACGTGGTCAAGGACATCCTGGACAGCCTGACCCCGCGCGAAGCCAAGGTGTTGCGCATGCGTTTCGGCATCGAAATGAGCACCGACCACACGCTGGAAGAAGTGGGCAAGCAGTTCGATGTCACGCGTGAGCGCATCCGCCAGATCGAAGCCAAGGCCATCCGCAAGCTCAAGCACCCCAGCCGTTCGGACAAGCTGCGCACTTATCTCGATAATCTGTGAGTGACCCAACGCCATTCAGCCAAGGTCGCAGAACCGGGTCTGCCGGACTGCCGACCTTTTTCCTTGGTGCGCGGCAGCCGTAGGTCTTATCGGGTTGGCCTGACATGACACGAATTTCCGACCGCACCGTCCTGTTCGCCGACTTGCGCGGCAGCACGGCGCTGTTCGAGACGCTGGGCAATGCCGAGGCCACGAGCGTTGTCACCCACTGCGTCAACGCCCTCGAAGCCCCGGTCACAGACCACCACGGGCGCGTCATCAAAACACTGGGCGACGGCTTGATGGCGGTGTTCGAAGACCCGCCTTCGGCCGTCAGCAGCGCCATGCTGATGCACGACGTGCTGGAAAGCATTGCATCGCGCGGACAGGAGCGCGGAGCCTCGTCCGGCCTGCGCGCGTTGCGTCTGCAGGTGGGGGTGGCGCGCGGTGAAGTGGTGGAAATGGCCGGCGACTGCTATGGCGACGCAGTCAACGTCGCCGCCAGGCTGCTGGACCACGCCAGTGACAACGAAACTCTCGTCACGGCCGAAGTGTTGCAAGACCTGCCGGCCGAGTGGCGCACGCGCTTTCGCAGCCTGGACAAGCTGGTACTGCGCGGCCGCGTCGAGCCAGTGCACGTTCATGTCCTGGGCGGGCGGCGCCAAAACGACCAGGCGGCCACGCTCTTCGGTGATGTGTCGACGGTACTGGAACCAGACGGCCTGCGCATGATCTGGGACGAACTGCACCGCGTCTACGCCAACGAACAAATGCCTGTAGTTTTAGGGCGTAGCCCACAAGCCAGCTTTTGTGTTGACGACTCGCGCGTATCCCGTTCTCACGCCCGGGTTGATTGGCACGGGGGCAGCTTCCAGCTTACAGATCTCAGTTACAACGGCACTTATGTACGCTTCAACGACGGCGAGATCGTCAGCCTGCGGCGCGGTAGCTGCACGCTGCACGGCAGCGGGGCCATTGGCCTGGGCAGTTCGCCCAGCGACCCTGCATCGGCCTGCGTCAGCTTCGAGGTGCTGCGCTTGGCAGCCACGCAGCCGCAACAGGTCGGCATCGATTTCCGCTGATAACGCAGGCCCCTGGAAAATTTCTGATATGCGCGTGCTTTACGTCGACGACGACCGCGTCAACAGCCTGCTGTTCGTCGAGACCTGCCGCCTGGCCGGCGACGTCGAAGTGGAAACCGCGGTCACGGGCGCCGAAGCGCTGGACCTGGTGGCCCATTGGGTGCCCGACCTGCTGGTCATCGACCTGCACCTGCCCGACACCGACGGCTACCGCCTGCTGGCTGACTTGCGCCAGCGCCTGCAGGCCCCTGGCCTGCCTGCCATCTTGTGCACAGCCGACGAAGCCGCGCTGGTGCAGGCCCCCGCACGTGCCGCAGGCTTTGACGACTGCTGGACCAAGCCCGTGGAACTGCAGGCCGTGATCGACGAGCTGACCCGCCGCAACCGCAGCTCGGGCACAGCTTCGTGAGCTTCCAGCCAGAACCACCTTTCCGCCACGGCCAGGCCCCACGGACAGCCGTGCTGCTGGTCAATCTGGGGACGCCGGATGAGCCCACGGCCCCGGCCCTGCGCCGCTACCTGTCCGAATTCCTGAGCGACCCGCGCGTGGTCGAGATTCCGCGCCTGGTCTGGATGCCCATCCTGCACGGCATCATCCTGCGCACGCGGCCGGCGCGCTCGGCGGCCAAGTACGCCACGGTCTGGATGCCCGAGGGTTCGCCTTTGGCGGTGTGGACAAAACGCCAGGCCAGCGCCCTGGGCCAGGTGCTCGCTGATCGCGGCCACCGGGTGCTGGTGCGCCCGGCCATGCGCTACGGCAACCCCAGCATTCCGTCGGTGATGGATGCCCTGCGCGCAGAAGGCGTCACGCGCGTACTGGTGCTGCCCTTGTACCCGCAGTACGCGGCTGCCACCACCGCCAGCGTGGCCGACAAGGTGCTGCAGTGGTCCACGCAAGCGCGCCGCATGCCCGAACTGCGCTTCGTCAACGAATACGCCGATGACCCGGGCTACATCGCCGCGCTGGCAGAACGCGTGCATGCGCACTGGGCCGAGAACGGCCGGGCAGAAAAGCTGGTGCTCAGCTTTCATGGCGTGCCGCACCGCTCGCTGATTCTGGGCGACCCGTATCACTGCCAGTGCCACAAGACCGCCCGGCTGCTGGGGCAGGCTTTGGGGCTGGGCAAGGACGAAATGCTCGTCACGTTCCAAAGCCGCTTCGGCAAGGCCAAGTGGCTGGAGCCCTACACCGAACCCACGCTGAAGGCCCTGGCCGCCCAGGGCGTGAAGTCGGTGGACGTGATGTGTCCGGGATTCGTCGCCGACTGCCTGGAAACCCTGGAAGAAATTTCGCAAGAGGCCCGCGAGGCCTTCATCGAAGCCGGCGGCCAAGAGTTCCGCTACATCGAATGCCTGAACGCCCAGCCAAGCTGGATTGAAGCCCTGGGCAACCTGGCCGAACGCCATCTCCAAGGCTGGGACACGCAGGCTCCGGCCGACAGCGCTACGCTGGCGCTGCAACGCGAACGCGCCCTGGAAATGGGCGCTGCCGACTGATCTTGTGAGCTGACGAGCTTGCGAACTGACTGAAGCGCGCCCATGTCCGACAAGCCACCGCTGGACCGACTGCGCCTGGACAAATGGTTATGGGCAGCGCGCTTGTTCAAGACTCGCGCGCTGGCTGCCGAAGCGGCAGATCTCGGGCGCGTCAACGTCAACGGCCAGGCCGCCAAACCGGCGCGGGAGTTGAAAACCGGGGACATGCTCTTGCTGCGCCAGGGCCCGGTACAGCGCGAACTGCGCGTGCTGGGGCTCAGCGCCCTGCGCGGCCCGGCACCTGTAGCGCAGGCGCTGTACGCCGAGACACCCGAAAGCGTCGCCGCACGCGAGGCCGCCGCAGCGCGCCGGCGCATGGGCGTGGAACCCGCAGACACGCTGGCCCATGGCCGACCCACCAAGCGTGACCGCCGGCAAATCGCCGATTGGCAACGCTGGAGCGCAAGCACCGACGACCTGGGCTGAACCAAGCGCCGCTCCACTGGCAGTGCTGCGATGGGCAGCGATGGGCAGCGATGGGCAGCGCCGGACATAGCAGCATCAGCCTGTGCAGATTTGCGCAGAAAGCCCCTCTTGAAGTCCTGGGCAACGGCCTCAAATCTGAAATGTCCACTGCGTCTACAACGATGAACCCAGACACCTCCCCCCAAGAGCCAGACCTGTCGCAAACCTCGCAGGCAGACAACACAGCCGCTGCTGCGGCCGAGCCGGGTTTGTCAGCCCAGTTGGCCGCTGTGCAGGCCAGCCACGACGAGTTGTCCGACGCCTTCTTGCGTGCCAAGGCCGAAGCCGAGAACACCCGCCGGCGGGCCGACGAAGAGATGAGCAAGGCGCGCAAGTTCGCCATCGAGTCGTTTGCCGACAGCCTGCTGCCGGTCAAGGACAGCCTGGAAGCCGCCATCGCGCTGCCCAATGCCACGCCAGAACAGTTGCTGGAAGGCGTGCATGCCACGCTGCGGCAGCTGACCGTGGCGCTTGACCGCAACAAGGTGCTGGCCATCGCCCCACCGCCCGGTACCAAGTTCGACCCGCATCAGCACCAGGCCATCAGCGTGGTACCCGCCGAACAGGACGCCAACACCGTGGTGGCGGTGCTGCAAAAGGGCTACCTCATCGCCGACCGCGTCTTGCGTCCGGCCCTGGTGACGGTGGCTGCGTCCAAGTAGAAAGATTCACAACCCGCAGTGCTTCATCACTGCAGTCCTTTTCCATCAGCCGCATTGAAATGCGGCGGTTGATCCACAAGTTCTAGACATTCAGATTCACTCCAACGGAGCACACAAAAATGGGCAAGATCATCGGCATCGACCTGGGCACTACGAATTCCTGCGTGGCCATCATGGAAGGCAACACGACCAAGGTGATTGAGAACAGCGAAGGTGCACGCACCACGCCGTCGATCATTGCCTACCAGGAAGACGGCGAGATCCTCGTTGGCGCCAGCGCCAAGCGCCAGAGCGTGACCAACCCGCGCAACACGGTGTATGCCTCCAAGCGCCTGATCGGCCGCAAGTTCACCGAGAAGGAAGTGCAGAAGGACATCGACCTGATGCCTTACAAGATTGCCGCAGCCGACAACGGCGACGCCTGGATCGAGGTGCGCGGCAAGAAGCTGGCGCCGCCGCAGATCAGCGCAGAAATCTTGCGCAAGATGAAGAAGACGGCCGAAGACTACCTGGGTGAAGAAGTGACCGAGGCCGTCATCACCGTGCCCGCCTACTTCAACGACGCCCAGCGCCAGGCCACCAAGGACGCCGGCCGCATTGCCGGCCTGGACGTCAAGCGCATCATCAACGAGCCCACCGCCGCGGCCCTGGCCTTCGGCCTGGACAAGCACGGCAAGGGCGACCGCAAGATCGCCGTTTTCGACCTGGGCGGCGGCACCTTCGACATCAGCATCATCGAGATCGCCGACGTCGACGGTGAAAAGCAGTTCGAAGTGTTGTCGACCAATGGCGACACCTTCCTGGGCGGCGAAGACTTCGACCAGCGCATCATCGATTTCATCGTCACCGAGTTCAAGAAGGAACAAGGCGTCGACCTGACCAAGGACGTGCTGGCCCTGCAGCGCCTGAAGGAAGCGGCCGAGAAGGCCAAGATCGAACTGAGCAACAGCACGCAGACCGACGTCAACCTGCCCTACATCACCGCCGATGCCACCGGTCCGCGGCATCTGAACATCAAGCTCACGCGCGCCAAGCTGGAAAGCCTGGTCGACGAGTTGATCGCGCGCACGATGGAGCCCTGCAAGATCGCCGTCAAGGACGCCGGCGTGAAGCTGAGTGACATCGACGACGTCATCCTGGTCGGCGGCATGACCCGCATGCCCAAGGTGCAGGAAATGGTGAAGGAATTCTTCGGCAAGGAACCGCGCAAGGACGTCAACCCCGACGAAGCCGTGGCCGTGGGTGCCGCCATTCAGGGCCAGGTGCTGGGCGGCGAGCGCAAGGACGTGCTGCTGCTCGACGTCACCCCGCTGAGCCTGGGCATTGAAACGCTGGGCGGCGTGATGACGAAGATGATCAAGAAGAACACCACCATCCCGACCAAGTTCGGCCAGACCTTCAGCACCGCCGACGACAACCAGCCGGCGGTGACGATCAAGGTCTACCAGGGCGAACGCGAATTGGCCACGGGCAACAAGAGCCTGGGCGAATTTAATCTGGAGGGCATTCCGCCGGCCGCGCGCGGCCTGCCGCAGATCGAGGTGACCTTCGACATCGACGCCAACGGCATCCTGCACGTCAGCGCCAAGGACAAAGGCACGGGCAAGGAAAACAAGATCACGATCAAGGCCAACTCGGGCCTGAGTGAAGAAGAAATCCAGAAGATGGTGAAGGACGCGGAACTGAATGCCGCCGAAGACGCCAAGAAGCTGGAAATCGTTCAAGCCCGCAACCAGGCCGACGCGACACTGCATTCGGTGAAGAAGAGCGTGGCTGAGCACGGCGACAAGATGGATGCCGCGGAGAAGGAAAAGATCGAAGCTGCGCTGAAGGATGTGGAAGAAGCACTGAAGGGCGAAGACAAGGCGGCGATCGAAACCAAGACCGAAGCGCTGATGACGGCAAGCCAAAAGCTGGGCGAGAAGATTTATGCCGATGCCCAGGCTGCTGCGGCTGCGGCCGGCGCAGGCGCAGGTGCAGGTGCAAGCGGCACGGAAACTGCTGGCCCGAGCGCAGGTGGCGGGGCAGGCGAAGGCCAGAAGGGCAAGCCCGCCGACGACAACGTCGTGGACGCGGAATTCAAGGAAGTCCGCAAGTGATACGTCCGTCCGGCCTGCGGGCCTGACGTGCTGTTTCGCCGCGTTAGACATGCCGGGCCTGCCCGGCAGGTCAACGCGGCGGTCCTGTTTTTACGCACTTGAGTTTTTCCATGGCCAAACGCGACTTCTACGACATTCTCGGCGTCCCCAAGAACGCCAACGACGACGACATCAAGAAGGCGTACCGGCGCCTGGCGGCCAAGCACCACCCCGACCGCCACCAGGGCGACGAGGCCAAGAAGGCTGAAGAGAAGTTCAAAGAGGCCAAAGAGGCCTACGAGATGCTCTCGGACCCGCAGAAGCGCGCGGCCTACGACCAGTACGGCCATGCTGGCGTCGACCCCAACATGGGCGGCGGCCGCGGCGGGCCAGGAGGCGAAGGCTTCGGCGGCTTTGCTGAAGCCTTCGGCGACATCTTCGGAGACATCTTCGGCGGGGCCGCTGGCGGCGCTGCCGCTGGGCGCCGTGCGGGCGGCCAGCAGGTCTATCGCGGCAGCGACCTGTCCTACACGATGGAGATCACGCTCGAGGAAGCCGCCAACGGCCGCGAGACGCAGATCCGTGTCCCCAGCTGGGAGAACTGCGAAACCTGCAAGGGCACCGGCGCGAAGCCGGGCACCAGCGTCAAGACCTGCACCACCTGCAACGGCGGCGGCACGGTGCAAATGCGCCAGGGCTTCTTCAGCATCCAGCAGACCTGCCCGACCTGCCAGGGCAGCGGCAAGATCATTCCCGACCCCTGCACCAGCTGCAATGGCGCCGGGCGCATCAAGAAGCAAAAAACGCTGGAGGTGAAGATTCCCGCCGGCATCAGCGAAGGCATGCGCATCCGCAGCGCCGGCAACGGCGAACCCGGCACCAATGGGGGCCCGCCGGGCGACCTGTACATCGAGCTTCGTGTGAAGCCGCACGACATCTTCGAACGCGACGGCGACGACCTGCACTGCACCGTGCCGGTGGCGCTGACGACGGCGGCCCTGGGTGGCACGATCGAGGTGCCGACACTGGGCAGCAAGGCCGAGATCGAATTGCCTGAAGGCACGCAGCACGGCAAGACCTTCAGGCTGCGCGGCAAGGGCGTGAAGGGCCTGCGCAGCAGCTACCCGGGTGACCTGTATTGCCACGTGGCGGTGGAAACGCCGGTGAAGATCACCGAGCACCAGCGCAAGCTGCTGAAAGAACTGGACGATTCATTCCGGAAAGGGGGAGAACGCCATTCCCCCACGTCCAAAAGTTGGGCCGACCGGGTAAAGGACCTGTTCAAGTAAGGTCTCATCGCAGCCGATAGCAACAGGGAACTCTCTGAGCTACTTCCCGGCTGCAATGATTGAACCCGCACTTGCACACAGATTGACCGGCGCCCCGTGGTGGCAGCCGTGACCGCCGCTGACAAACGCTGGGCCTGGACCTCGCTGCGCGGACTGGGCTTCGACGGGCCAAAGGACGCGCACGGCCGTGCTTCTGAAAACAGGCGCCAGCGTGGCGCACCGCGCTGCGCAGGGGAAACATGGAGCTGATTGATCGGGAAGTCATCACCAGCACGGCGCTGGTGATCGATGGCAACCCCACCTCGCGCAGCGTGATGACGCAAAACCTGCGCGACTTCGGCTTCGGGACGGTCAAGTCTGTGGGCAGGTTGATCGACGCCCGCGACCAGATCGAGAACCGCAAGTACGACATCGTCATCTGTGACTACCACTTCGAGCAGGGCAACGAGTCTGGCCAGGACCTGCTGGAAGAGCTGCGGCGCGAACACATGCTGCCGTACTCGACGGTTTTCGTGATGGTGACCGGCGAGGCCACCTACCAAAAAGTGGCAGAAGCGGCCGAAGCGGCACTGGACAGCTTCCTGATCAAGCCCTTCAGCGCCAACACATTGTTCCAGCGCATCAAGGAGTCCCGCCAACGCAAGCGCGAGCTGGCAGACATCTTCCAGGCCATTGAGTCGCGCCAGACCGAGCGTGCGATCGATCTCTGCCTGGAGCGTTTCGAGGCGCGCCAGAAGTACTGGCTGTATGCAGCGCGCATCGGCGCAGAACTGCTGTTGATGCACAAGCGCTTCGACGAAGCGATGACGCTTTACAACGCCGTCGTCGAGGCGCGGGCCGTGCCCTGGGCCAAACTGGGGGTGGGCCGGGTGCAACTGGCCAACGGCGACGTGAGTGCCTCAAGACGAACTTTGGAGACCCTGATCGGGGAGTCTCCACAGTACGCCGATTCCTATGATGTGCTGGGCAAGGTGCACATGGAGCAGGGGCAGATCGAGCAAGCCCTGGCCACTTACCGCATGGCTGCCGACATCACACCGGGCTGTATCCTGCGTTTGCAGCATTGCGGCACATTGGCCTTCTACGCCGGCGATACGCAGACTGCCGTTCGGCAGCTCGATCGCACCTGGGCGATGGGCAGCAAGTCGCGTCTGTTCGACGTGCTGTCGATGATGCTGCTGGCCTTCTTGCGCTTCGATGCCATCGACAGCAAGGCCCTGCATCAAGCCTGCGAGGTGCTGAACCGCTTCTCGAGCCACTATCCCGAATCGCTGCGGCTGCGCCGCATGAACAAGCTGGGCGCACTGATGCGCGGTCTGCTCGAAGGCCAGGTGGCCCACCACGTGCTGCAAGCGCGTGCCTTGCTTGAAGAGATCGAACGGCCCGACTTTGACATGGAGGCAGCAACCAACCTGCTGTCGCTTTGGGCACGGCTGGATCGCTTCGGGGTCGAAGGCGAGGAACTGAAGTCGGCGGCAGAACGCGTCGGCCTTCGCTTCTGCGTGTCGAAGGCTTCGACCGAGGTGCTGGCCGCGGCCTTGCGGCGCCACGCCGAGGCACCCGAGTGGATGCGCCAGAGCAGCGCCCGTGTCATGAAGCTTGCCGAGACCGCGATGAACCATTCACTGAGCGGCGAACCCGGTCTGGCGGTCGCCACCTTGCTGGCCAGCGGTGAAGAGACCGGCAATGCCAAACTCATCGAGATGGCCGCGCTGATGGCCAAGCGGCACCAGGAGCGCATCCCCGAAGTGCAACCCTTGCTGGACAAGGCGGCCACGCTGTCACACCGCTTCTGCCAGCCGGTTTCGCACATTGCCGGTGTCAGACGAACCAACCGGTCCGCAGGCGGCATGGTGCTGCGACGTTAGTGGCGTGAATTGGTGGCTACAACAGCTGCGCCGGGGCCCGACACACGGGCCGGTGGCCTGAACCGGTCCAGATCGCGTTCGACCCAGCTGCTTTTGGCCAGCCTGCTGGCGCTGTCTAGGCCGCGCGTTCAGTACTCGCCGCTGTTGCCGTGGCCGGCTGCCAGGTTGTCAAATCTCGTCAGCGGGCGCAGGAAGGTCAGCTTAACCGTACCTACCGGGCCGTTGCGCTGCTTGGCGATGACGATCTCGGCCACGCCCGGTTCCTTGCTGTCCTTGTTGTAGTACTCGTCGCGGTAAATGAACATGATGACGTCGGCGTCCTGCTCGATGGCGCCTGATTCGCGCAGGTCGCTCATCATTGGTCGCTTGTCATTGCGGCTTTCCACGCTGCGGTTCAACTGTGAAAGCGCGATCACCGGGCATTGCAGTTCTTTGGCCAGGGCCTTCAGGCCGCGGCTGATTTCGCCGATCTCGGTGGCGCGGTTCTCGTCGCTGCTGCTGTTGCCGCTCATCAGCTGCAGGTAGTCGATGACGATCAGCCCCAGTGCACCGAACTGTCGCGCCATGCGGCGCGAACGCGCGCGCAGCTCGGCTGAATTCAAGGCCGGCGTCTCGTCGATGAACATCTGCACCTGCTGCAGCTTTTCCACCGCCTCGGGCAGGCGTTCCCACTCTTCCTTGTCCAGTCGGCCGGTACGCAGGTTCTGCTGGTTGATGCGCGCCAGGCTGCCCACCAGGCGCAGAGCCAGTTGCGAGGCGCCCATTTCCATCGAGAACACCAGCACCGGCAGGCCTTCGTTGACGGCCACGTTCTCGGCAATGTTGAGCGCGAACGCCGTCTTGCCCATCGATGGGCGCGCTGCCAGGACGATGAGGTCGCCCTTCTGCAGGCCGGCCGTCATCTTGTCCAGGTCATAAAAGCCGCTGCGCACGCCGGTCACTTCTTCGGCGCCGTTGTCGTGCAGTTCCTGCACCCGGTCGATGAGCGAAACGACGAGCTTGTCGATGCTCTGAAAGCCCTGCTTCTGGCGTGAGCCTTCTTCGCCGATCTTGAAGATCTTGGTCTCGGCTTCGTCCAGGATAGTGCTGACAGACACACCCTGCGGGTTGAAGGCGCGGGTCGCAATCTCGTCGCTGGCGCCGATCAGCTTGCGCAAGATGGAGCGCTCACGAACGATCTCGGCATAGCGGCGCATGTTGGCGGCACTGGGCACGCTCTGCGCCATCGCGTTCAGGTAAGCCAGGCCGCCGGCGTCTTCAGCCTTGCCCAGACCCTGCAGTTGCTCGAACACGGTGATGACGTCGGCCGGCTTGCTGTGCGAGACCAGGGCCGCGATGGCGGAATAGATCAGCCGGTGCTCGTAGCGGTAGAAGTCGCTGTCGGTCAGCAGGTCGGCGGCGCGGTCCCAGGCCAGGTTGTCCAACAGCAAGCCGCCCAGCACGCTCTGCTCAGCTTCGACCGAGTGGGGTGGAACACGCAATCGTGCGACCTCGTCGTCACGGGCGCCGACGCTGGAGAGGCCACGGGGATCGGTCAATGTGCTCATCATTCAGGCATGGTAAAGCGGCAAGCCCCATGCACATGTGCACAAGCCTGTGGGCAAGTGGTGCATCTGTAGTGGGAAAACAAGGACAGCCTGGGGACAAGTGCGCACCCAACAAAAAAGCCGGCGGCTGCCGGCTTTCCTGGGTGCGCTGAGGCGCTGGGCCGCCGTGTCAGTCGACCTGTGGGACGACATGGATCGTGACTTCCACGACCACATCGGTGTGCGGCGCCACGTTGACGGGGTGTTCACCCACCGTCTTGAGCGGGCCGTTGGGCAAACGCACTTGCGACTTCTGCACGGCCATGCCAGCCTTGGTCAGGGCTTCGGCAATGTCGGCATTGGTGACCGAACCGAACAGACGGCCATCGACGCCAGCCTTCTGCGCGATGCGAACGGTCTTGCCTGCCATCTGTTCGCCCGCGGCTTGCGCGGCAGCCAGCTTGCCGGCTGCAACCTTTTCAAGTTCGGCACGACGGCCTTCAAATTCCTTGATCGCAGATTCGGTGGCGCGTCGCGCCAGCTTGCCAGGGATCAGGAAGTTGCGGGCGTAGCCGTCCTTGACCTTGACGACGTCGCCCAGGTTGCCAAGCTTGCCGACCTTTTCAAGAAGAATGATTTGCATGTGGAGCTCCTCAGACCTTGTGCTGGTCGGAATACGGCAGCAGTGCCAGGAAGCGCGCACGCTTGATGGCCGTGGTCAGCTGGCGCTGGTAATAAGCGCGCGTGCCCGTCAAGCGAGCCGGCGTGATCTTGCCGTTCTCGCTGATGAAGTCGCGCAACACGTCGATTTCTTTGTAGTCGATCTCTTCGACATTGGCTACCGTGAAGCGGCAGAACCGCTTGCGGCGGAACAGCAGCGACTGGGTGTTGCGCTTCGGGCGCTTGTCTTTCGAGAAACGACCTTTACCACGTGGTGGGGGCATGAAGACCTCCTAAAAAATTTGAAACGATCCGGATGAAAAGCGGGTCTGCGGCCAATTTCAGGCTGCAGGCTCGACCGAGGTGATGTGCAGAATCAGTCCGCGTCCGTTGCGTGCCGGGGCAAGGAAGCCTGCGTACAGGCTGTTGGTTCCCAGGGCCAAGGCCGCCAGCGTGCGTGTCACTTCCCCGATGCCGACCGCCCGTATCTCAAGCGAGACCTTGCGGGGCTGCCCGTCTTCGCTGAGCTGCCCTTCATGTTGAAGGACCACGTTAAGCGCCGGCAGGCCGGCGGGGGTGTAACGCAGCGCTTGTCGCTCGAGCAGGGTGGCCGACAGAACCGTACGGTTCATGCCGGCAGGCCCCGCCGCGGGCGCAGCGGCCGGGGCTGTCAGGCGGACGCCTCCTGACGTTCCTTGCGGGACTCTTCGCGCTCGACGGCCTTCATCATGATGGAAGGCGTGGCCTCGGCCTTGTCACGCTTGACAGTCATGTGGCGCAGCACGGCGTCGTTGAAGCGGAAACCCGTTTCCAGCTCGGTCAGCACGGCCTGATCGCACTCGATGTTCAGGCACAGATAATGCGCCTTGGCGAGCTTCTGGATCATGTAGGCCAACTGACGGCGGCCCCAGTCTTCAACGCGGTGCAGCTTGCCGCCGCCTGCAGTGACCAGGGTCTTGTAGCGTTCCAGCATGGCAGGAACTTGTTCGCTTTGATCCGGATGGATCAGCAGAACGATTTCGTAGTGACGCATGAATACTCCTTGTGGATTCGTGCTCGCCCAGGTCTTGTGTGACCCGGACTTGCAGCTAAAGCCGCCCCATCAGCGTCTGACGACAGGTGCGGCAAGGGGAAAGCCCGCGAGTATAGCCCGACAAGAGCAGCGGTCCCCGGGGTTTCCCGCCGAGGGCCGCTGTGCTGCGAGCAGCAACGTCAGTTCAAGCGCGACTGGCGTTCAGGTTCGGATAGCGCACGTGCTCGACCAGTTCCTGAATCTCCTTCTTCGGGGCAGGCGTCAGAAGGCTGACGATGATGATCACCGCAAAACCCAAGGGCACCCCGAAGACGCCGGCCGAGATCGGCAGGATGCCGAACCAGGTGTAGTCGGCCACCGGGCCGGTGACGCCGAACACGCCGCGCATCCAGGCTTGCGTGGTGGCCATGTAGTAGAAGGTGATCGAGACGCCGGAAATCATGCCCAGAATCGCGCCCCACTTGTTGGCGCGCTTCCAGAAGATGCCCAGCACCAGGGCCGGGAAGAAGCCCGCCGCAGCCAGAGAGAAGGCCGCAGATACAAGGAACAAGATGTCTGCGACCTTCAGCGACGCCACATAGGCCGCCGCCAGGGCGACCACGAGCAGCAGCACCTTGGAGATCATCACCCGGCGCGCGGTGGGCGCGTTGGGATCGATCATCTTGTAGTACAGGTCGTGGCTCAGCGCGTTGGCAATCGTTAGCAGCAGGCCGTCGGCGGTAGACAGTGCCGCAGCCAGACCGCCCGCTGCCACCATGCCCGAGATCACGTACGGCAAGCCGGCAATCTCTGGCGTAGCCAGCACGATGATGTCGCCACCAATGCGCATTTCACCCAGCTGGAAGATGCCGTCCTTGTTGACGTCGGCCACGGACAGCAGCGTCGGGTCGACCTTCGACCAGGCCCCTATCCAGGAGGGCAGCTGATCGAATGGCGTGCCTACCAGCACGTTGAAGACCTGGTACTTCACCAGCACAGCCAGCGCCGGGGCCGTGAAATACAGAAGGAAGATGAAGAAAAGCGACCAGGTTACCGACTGGCGCGCTTCCTTTACCGACGGCGTCGTGTAGTAGCGCATCAAGATGTGTGGCAGCGCGGCCGTGCCCACCATCAGGCAGAACACCAGCGCCATGAAGTTGCGGCGCGATTCGTTGAAGGTCTTCTGCGCCGTAGCGTCGCCGTCAGGGTTGCCAGCATAGGCCTGTGCATGCGGGGGCATGCCGGCCAGGGGCCTGGCCCGACCGTCGGCAGCGGTCTTGGCGGCTGTCCACGCGGTCTTGGCAGCTGCATCGTCCTTCGGCACGGCGGCCAAGGCCTTTTCGGCAGCCTGCACTTCAGCCAGGGGCGCGTTGGCAGCCTTCAGCTCGTCCAGCTTGGTCTGGGCAGTTGCACGATCGGCAGCCAGAGCTGCTGGCACGTCCTTGAGCTTGGCGGCCAGGTCGTCGGAACGCTGCTTGAAGATCGCGATGACTTCCTTTTCCTTGGGGTCAGCGATCAGTTCCTTTTCCTTTGCCGTTATTTTCTGCAGTTGTGCGCCGTAAACAACCTGAGGCACCGGCACGCCGGTCTGCTTCACGCTCAGCCACACCACCGGGATCATGTAGGCAATGATCAGGATGATGTACTGCGCCACCTGCGTCCACGTGACCGCACGCATGCCGCCCAGAAACGAGCACACCAGGATGCCGCCCAGGCCGACGAACACGCCAATCTCGAAGGCCAGGCCCGATAGCCGCGTTGTGATCAGCCCCACACCGTAGATCTGAGCCACGACGTAGACGAACGACACGAGGATGGCGATGACGATACCCACGAAGCGCGCGATGTTGCCTTCGTAGCGCGCCCCCAAAAAGTCAGGGATCGTGAACTGGCCAAACTTGCGCAGGTAGGGCGCCAAAAACAGCGCCACCAAACAGTAGCCGCCTGTCCAGCCCATGATGAAGGCCAGACCACCATAACCCTGGAGATACAGCGTGCCTGCCATGCCGATGAAAGAAGCGGCGCTCATCCAGTCCGCGCCGGTTGCCATGCCGTTGTAGATGGCGGGGACGCGGCGGCCAGCGACGTAATACTCAGTGGCGTCACTGGTGCGGCTCATGATGCCGATGCCGGCATAAAGGGCCACAGTTGCAAGCAGGAAAACAATGCCGATAGCACCACGAGACAGACCCATCTGCTCGGCAACGGCCAACACGACGACGAAGGCCAGGAAGCCGCCGGTGTACCAGCCATAGACCTTGTTCAGGCCCTTCTTGAAGGCCGCATTGGCCTCCTTGTTGGAAACCCCGCTCTGCGGATCGAAGCTCAAGCCTGCCATGTCATTCCTCCTCGGCCACGCCGTGCTCGATGTCGAGCTTGTTCATGTAGGTGGCATAAAACCAGATGATGGCCACGTAGACGACCAGCGAACCTTGCGCCGCCATCCAGAAACTGAATGGCCAGCCAAAGAAATTGAAGTTCAGGTCGCGCGCAAAGTACGCCATCACATAGGTCACCACGAACCAGATCGCAAGCAGGATCGATGTGATCCTGAGGTTCTTGCGCCAATATCTCTGATGGTTTTCGCTAATTTTCATCGTAGTTACCTCTAGATTCCGAGAATCGACCAACCTGCCGCCTTCATCAAGCGGGCCTCTCCGCCAACAAGCCGGTTTCGCGCTCTAGCTGCGCGGCCACCTTCGGCTCGAAGCCCTTGAGATGACGAATGATCTCTACGGCCTCTTCCGGGGCCTGGCGGTCAACATGCACCCGCGCCAGTTGGTACCAGCCGTGCGGCGACATGGGTTGAAGTTCGGTGTTGCGCTTGAGGGCAACGACGGCCTCGTCGAAGCGCTGCAGACGGATCAGCACCAAGCCCTGTCCGTACCAGGCGCGGTCGAGTTCAGGCGACAGCTGGGTGCTGCGCTGGAAGGCGGCCAGCGCATCTTCCCAGCGGCTGGCGGCTTCGAGCATGTAGCCATGGTTGAACCAGGCCCTTGCATCGTTAGGCTTCAAGCCTACCAGGCGGCTTGAATCTGCCAGCGCCCGCCCGGTCTCGCCGGCCTGGCACAGCAGATGTGCGCGGCTGGCCAGTCCATAGGTGTTGTCGGGCCAACGCGCCAGCATTGCGTCGAAGAGGCCTTGCGCGGCCTGGGTTCGCCCCAGCACCAGATTAGCGATAGCCCGCCACTTCATCCACTGGTAGTCCAGGCGAAAAGTTTTCATCCGCGGCAGTCCGTATAGCCCAGCTGTTCACACATCAGGTAGCCGCGTTCGACGAACACAGTGAAGCTAATGACCAACAGCAAGAAGAACGTGATGAGCGGCACATGCTCGTCAGCCACCTGACGCGGCGTGACCTTGCGCATGGGCAACGTAAACGGCTTGCTGATGACCTGCAGCAGCTTGTAGAAGAAATTGCTATCGCGCTTGGCACCGGCCAACACAAACAGCAAGCCCTGCCCAAGCAGCGCCAGCATGGCGACGTAGAGCACAACCTGTGCGATGTTGAGAAACTGAAGCATGCCTGCGAACCATCCTTTTTCCCGATGTTGCAGGTTCACAGGGGCGGCTTACAGTTCTCTGACGCTTCCGCCTGCCCCCTGTGAAAGTCCCCTCGGGTATTTCCCTGGGGCTGCTCAAGCACGCTTCAGCGTTTAGCCAGCCGCTGCCAGGTTTCAACAACCGTGTCCGGGTTCAGCGAGATCGACACAATGCCTTCAGCCGCCAGCCAGTCGGCAAAGTCGGGGTGGTCACTGGGGCCCTGGCCACAAATACCGACGTACTTGCCGGTGGCCCGGCAAGCGGCTATCGCACGCGAGATCAGGGCCTTCACTGCTGGGTCGCGTTCATCGAAATCGCTGGCCAGTTGTTCAATGCCCGAGTCGCGGTCCAGGCCCAGGGTCAGCTGGGTCAGGTCGTTGGACCCGATGGACATGCCGTCGAAATGTTCCAGGAACTGTTCGGCCAGGATGGCGTTGCTGGGTACCTCGCACATCATGATCAACTTCAGGCCGTCCACGCCGCGCTTCAGGCCGCGTTCGGCCAGCATCTCGGCCACGCGTTCGGCCTGGCGCACGGTGCGCACGAAGGGCACCATGATCTCGACATTGCTCATCCCCATGTCCTGGCGCACGCGTTTCAGCGCCTCGCACTCCATCGCGAAGGCATCGCTGAACTCACCGCTGATGTAGCGGCTGGCGCCCCGGAAACCCAGCATCGGGTTTTCTTCGTCGGGCTCGTAACGCGTGCCGCCAATGAGTTTGCGGTACTCGTTGCTCTTGAAGTCAGACAGCCGCACGATCACCGGCTTGGGCCAGAAGGCCGCGGCGATGGTGGCGATGCCTTCGACCAGCTTGTCGACATAGAAAGCGCGCGGGCTGGCATGGCCGCGGGCCACGCTCTCCACAGCCTTCTTCAGGTCGGCCTCGATGTTGGGGTAGTCGAGAATCGCCTTCGGGTGCACCCCGATGTTGTTGTTGATGATGAATTCCAGCCGCGCCAGACCCACCCCGCTGTTGGGCATCTGCGCGAAGTCGAAAGCCAGCTGCGGGTTGCCGACATTCATCATGATCTTGATGGGGCAGTACGGCATCTCGACGCGCACGACGTCGGTGATTTCGGTCTCCAGCAGGCCGTCGTAGACATAGCCCGTGTCGCCTTCAGAGCACGACACCGTGACGAGCGCGCCTTCGCTGAGCTTTTCGGTGGCGTCACCACAACCCACCACGGCCGGAATACCGAGTTCTCGCGCGATGATGGCCGCATGGCAGGTGCGCCCGCCGCGATTGGTGACGATGGCGCTGGCGCGCTTCATCACAGGTTCCCAGTTCGGGTCGGTCATGTCGGTGACGAGCACGTCGCCTGGCTGCACAAGCGCCATCTCAGCCGGGCTGCTGACCAGCCGGACCGGGCCCGTACCCACCTTCTGGCCAATGGCGCGGCCCTCGGTCAGCACAGGCGTCTTGCTGTGGTCGCCCTTGAGCTTGAAGCGCTGTTCCACCTTGCCTTCGGACTGGCTCTTCACCGTCTCGGGGCGGGCCTGCAGGATGTAGATCTGGCCGTCGATGCCGTCCTTGCCCCACTCAATGTCCATCGCGCGGCCGTAGTGCTTCTCGATGATCAGCGCGTATTTGGACAGTTCAGTGACTTCGGCATCGGTCAGCGAATAACGGTTGCGCTGCTCGGGCGGCGTGTCCACCACCTTCACCAGCCGGCCGCTGGCGGCGTGTTCGGCCTCGCTCGCGAACTCCATGCGCTGCAATTTGCTGCCCAGCACGCGGCGGATGACGGCGAAGCGGCCCGCCGCCAGTGTCGGCTTGTGGACATAGAACTCGTCGGGGTTGACGGCGCCTTGCACCACGGTCTCGCCCAGGCCGTAGCTGCTGGTAACGAAGACCACGTCCTTGAAGCCGCTTTCGGTGTCGATGGTGAACAGCACGCCGGCCGAACCCAGGTCGGAACGCACC
>JBBQAW010000010.1:0-32301 GCA_038316815.1 Burkholderiales bacterium | reverse complement strand
CATGCCGCGCCAGGCGGGCGTGCCCGAAAGATCAGGCCAGGGCACCGTCAACGCTGCCGTCTTCCGCGTCCAGTCGGCGTTCCGCCTCCGCCGCATCCACGCCTGCCTTCAGCATCACGATGGCCAGCTTCACGCTTGCGCCACTGGCGGCCAGCGCGGTGCGGGCTTCGTCCTCACCGGCGCCGGTGGCGCGCACCGTCAACGCCAGGGCTCGCTTCACCAGTTTGGCATTGGTGGCGCGCAGGTCCACCATCAGCGGGCCATAGGTCTTGTGCAGGCGCACCATCAGGCTGCTGCTGAAGCTGTTGAGCGCGATTTTCTGCGCCGTGCCGGCCTTCAGCCGTGTGCTGCCGCTAATGACCTCGGGGCCGGTGTCGAGCAGTACGGCGATCTCGGCTGCCGCCAGCAGGGGCGCGCCGGGGTTGTTGGCGATGCCTACCGTCAGCGCACCGGCCGCACGTGCAGCTTCGCAGGCGCCCAGCACATAAGGCGTGCCGCCAGACGCTGCCAGCAGCAGCACCACGTCTTGCGGCGTGGGGGCCAGGGCCTGCACGTCGGCAGCACCCTGGGCGCGGTCGTCCTCAGCGCCTTCGACGGCCTGGAACATGGCGCCTGCGCCGCCGGCCAGCAGGGCCACGGCGCGTTCACGCGGCCAGCTGAAGGTGGGGTGCAATTCGACGCTGTCCAGCAAGCCCAGCCGGCCACTGGTGCCAGCGCCGACATACAGCAGCCGGCCGCCGGCGCGCATGCGCGGCACGGCTGCGTCCACGGCCTGCGCCAGTGCAGGTGCGGCGGCCAGCACGGCGGCGGCGGCCAGCGCCTGGTCTTCGGCGAAAGCGCGCACCAGGGCGGGCGTGTCGTACTGCGCCAGGCCGGCGTGGCCCGGGTGGGGTTGTTCGGTGGGCAGCGGCAGGTTCATGGCGGGTGGTGCGGGGATGCGGGGATGCGGGTAAGACGGGTGAAGCGGGTCGTGCGTTCAGATCAGGGAAAGCCGCGCGCGCGGGCTGGTCTTGCCCACGCGGTCCACCGCGCTCAGCACCACGCGGTCGGCACCGGCGGCGTCGATGCTGCGTTCCCGGCCGGGCAGCAGTTGCAATTGCCAGACGCCAGCGCGGCGCAGCCAGACGGCCCACTGCCGGGGCGTGCTGCCGGCACCCGGCGAGAACGCCACACGCGTGCCGCCGGATGGCAGGCTGAGCACGGGCAGGGGCACGGGCGTGGCGTCCAGCCAGGGTGTGGCCGGCACCAGCGCGGGCTGCGCGTAAGGGCCGGCCTGCAAGCGCGTGGCAATGCCGTCGCGGTCCTGCATCAGGGCCACCATGCTGAAGTGGATGTGGCCGCCGGCGCCCACCGGCCAGGCGTCGCCGGGCTCGGCGCGGCTGCGCTGTTGGGCCACCTGGTCCAGCAGTTCACGCGCTGGCCAGGAATTCGCAGCCAGGGCTTCGCCACGCGTGATGCGGCTGGTGAACAAGCCTGGCCAGACATGGCGCCGGGCCGGGTTGGCCTGCAGCCAGTAATCCAGCAGCACCGGAAACTGCTGGCCTGCGCGGTCGATGGGCCAGTACAGCTGCGGGGCCAGGTAGTCGAGCCAGCCTTGTTCGAACCACTTCTCGACATCGGCATACAACTTGTCGAACTGGCTGAAGCCGGTGATGCCAGGTGGGCGCCGGTCGGGCCGCGGCAGGCCGAAAGGGCTGATACCCAGGCGCACCCAGGGCTTGGCCGCCTGCACCGTGCGCTGAAGCGCCTGCACCAGGTTGTCGACCTGCGCCCGCCGCCAGTCGTCGCGCGCCAGGGTGCCGCCATACAGCCGGTAGCGGGCCCAGGCAGCGGCGTCGGGAAAGGGCAGGTCGACGCCACCGGTCGCCACCGGGTAGGGGTAGAAATAATCGTCGATGTGCACGGCATCGATGTCGTAACGGCGCACGACATCGGCCACCACGGCCAGGGTGTGGGCCGCGGCATCGGGCTCACCCGGGTCCATCCAGAGCTGTTCGCCATAGGTCTGAACCAGGTCGGGCCGGCGGCGAGCAATGTGGCTGGCCGCCAGCGGCGAACGTGCCGCGCTGTGGCGCGCGCGGTAAGGGTTGAACCAGGCGTGCAGTTCGATCGCGCGGCGGTGCGCTTCCTGCACCCAGAAGGCCAGCGGGTCCCAGGGCGCTTCACCCGTGGCCCAGGGCGCGCGGCCTTGTTCGCCGCTGAGGTATTCGCTCCAGGGTTCGAGCGTCGACATGAACAGCGCGTCGCCGGCCGGGCGCACCTGCAGGATCAGCGCGTTGAGCTGCAGCGCCTGCGCGCGGTCCAGGATGGCCAGCGCTTCGGCGCGCTGCTCGGCCGCGGGCAGGCCGGTGCGGCTGGGCCAATCGATGTTGGCGACGGTGGCCACCCAGGCGGCTCGGAATTCGCGCGGCTCGGGTGGCGGTTCGTCACCGGAGGGGCTGCCCGGCTGTAGGCCTGGCCATGCGGTTGACATGGGCGCAGCGGGTAACGTGGGCGAGCCCGGCGCTTGCAGCGGCGCACGCGCCGAACAGCCCGCCAGCACAGCCAGGCTGCCCGCGCCCAGCCAGTGCCGGCGACCCTGCTTCATGCTGCCGTCACAGCGCCGCGCGCGCCGCACTTTGCCTGCGTACACGCGGGCGCTGGCGCGACGTGGCCGCAGCCGGCAGCACGCGCGCCAGCGGTGCCAGCACTTCAGCCTGGGCGATGACGCCGCCGCCCAGGCAGACATCGCCGTCGTACAGCACTGCGCTCTGGCCCGGGGTCACAGCCCACTGCGGTTGATCGAAAGCCAGCGCAAAGCCGTCGGCCGTGGCTTCCATGCGGCAGGGCGCATCGGTTTGCCGGTAACGCGTCTTGGCCGCCAACAGGCCAGGCATGGGCGCATGGCCTGCGACCCAGCTGCAGTCGTCGGCGCGCAGCGTGGGCGACAGCAAGGCCGGGTGTTCGTGCCCCTGCACCACGCGCAGCACGTTGTGTTCCAGGTCTTTTGCGGCCACGAACCAAGGGGCGTGCAAGCCGTCGGCACCCAGCTGCAAGCCGCCCTTGACGCCACCGATGCCCAGGCCCTGGCGCTGGCCCAGGGTGAAAAAGCTCAGGCCCATGTGGCGGCCGACTTCACGGCCGCGTTCGTCCAGCATCGGCCCGGGTGTGCTGGCCAGGTAGCGGCCCAAGAATTCGCGGAACGGGCGTTCGCCGATGAAGCAGATACCCGTGCTGTCTTTCTTCTTCGCGTTCGGCAGGCCGATGTCTTGCGCAATGCGCCGCACCTCGGTCTTGTGCAGCTCGCCCACCGGGAACAGCGTGCGCGACAACTGCACCTGAGTCAGACGGTGCAGGAAGTAGCTTTGGTCCTTGGCCGGGTCCAGCCCTTTCAAGAGTTCAAAGCGGCCATCGCGTTCGCGTACACGCGCGTAATGCCCGGTGGCAATTTTTTCTGCACCCAGCCGCAACGCGTGGTCGAGAAAGGCCTTGAACTTGATCTCGGCGTTGCACAGCACGTCGGGGTTGGGCGTGCGGCCAGCGCGGTATTCGCGCAGGAATTCGGCGAACACGCGGTCTTTGTAGTCAGCCGCGAAGTTGACGTGCTCAATCTCGATGCCGATGACGTCGGCCACCGCGGCAGCATCGACGAAGTCGATGTTGGACGAGCAGTAACTCTCGTCAGCACTGTTGGCGTCGCCTGACCCTGCGGGTCGGTCGTCAACTGATGCTGCGGGTCGGTCGTCACCCGACGCTGCGGGTCGGTCGTCGTCTTCCCAGTTCTTCATGAACAGGCCGATGACATCGAAGCCCTGTTGTTTTAGCAGCCAGGCGCTGACGGCGGAATCGACGCCGCCGCTCAAGCCCACCACCACACGTTGCTTCGCCATGGCGCGCATTATCCCAGCGCAGCCCAGCCCGGCCCGGCCCAGCCCTGGGCGCAACGCTCGGCAGCTCAGCAGCTCAGCAGCTCAGCAGCTCAGCAGCTCAGCGCTTGCGAGCGTGTGCGCACCATCTCGCGCGCCCGCGCCTTGGCGTAAGTCAGCGCTTCGTCGGCTGTCTGCCAGCGGTAGCCGCAGGCCAGGCTTTCATCGCGAAAGGCCTCACTGCGGCCCGGGCGCGTGTCACCCAGCCGGTTGACGATCAAGGCGGCGATGTAGCCGTCGCCGCGCGGCGCTTCCAGCGCGCCAACAAAAATTCGGTACTCACCCTCGACACATTCTTCGAATCGCATGACATCCACCTGTATTTTTAGCCGCTTCCGTCAGTACAGGGGCGCCAAGCACAACCGCAGCGAAAGCCAGAATGAATGATGTTGCTGCAGGCTAATGGACGCATCCCTCGCGAGAGGGAATACGTCCTTACGGGGGACGACATGCCGTGGCACGAAGCAGAGCTGTCGAAATGACCAGGCCGATGGCCCGGCGAAGTCAGGCCGCGACAAAGCCCGCAACGGCAGCCGCTGCACCGGCCACTGAAGCAGCTGCCACTAAAGACGAGCTACAGCGGCCGCGCGCTGGGCTGGGCCCAGTAGAACCATTCATGCCCGGGCAGCGCACTCACATCCGGGAAGACGATGTAGCCATCGCGCGGTGCCAGCATGGCTGTGCCGTCGGCGCGCTGCGCGATGGTCTGGCCCGCGGCCACGGGGTCGAAGCTTTTCCAGGACCGAACGAAGGCGTCGTCAGCATGGTGGCGGTCGATCACTTCGACCAGGCTCAGGCATTCGAAAGGCGCGCGCGGCGGCTGCAGCGTGACGCCCTCGCACAGGCCCAGTAGCGCCAGCGTCTGGCGGATGGCGTGGTGCGCCACGTCGGGGCCGGCGGGGTCGTCGTGCTGGCCGCATTCCAGCGTGACGCAGTAGCCGCCTTGCGAACGCATGTATTCGGTCGTGCCCACGCCGTAGCCCGGGTCTTCGTGCACCGCGCCGGGCGTCAGGCCGCGCGCACGGCGCCGGGCCACGCCGTTGGCGTAGACATCCAGCCAGCCGTCGACGACGCGCTGCACGCCCACGTGGCGCGCCAGCTGCGCTTCGGCCTCAGCCTGCGCGAAGGGTTCGAGCGCGCCGCGGTTATCAGCGGGGCCGCGCATCACGAAAGCCTGGCCGGGGCCGCGAAAAGTATGCAGGTCCAGCAGCACATCGTGTTCAGCCAGCAGCGGACACAGGGCGTTGGCGATGCGGTCTTCGAAGTCTTGCGGCGTAGCGCTGGGCTGCAGCCGGCGGTTCAGGTTGCGCTCGCCCATGCGCTGGCCCTTGATGTAGGCCAGCGGGTTGCACACAGGTACGAAACAGACGCTGCCGCGCACGATGTCGATCTCGCCGCGCTCGATCTCGGACAGCACCCGTTCGATGCCGCGCGTGCCCGCCACTTCATTGCCATGCACGGCACCGGTGACGATGAGCTTGGGCCCCGGCGCCAGGCCGGTGAAGCGGTGCGACCGCAGGTGCGCTGTCGACGGCTTCATTCGTCACCCCCGCACAGGCGGTGGCAGGCTTCGGCATAGCGTTCGTAGACGCCCACCACCACGCCGTCGGGCAGGTCCAGCGCCGCCTGCTCGGCCCCGCCGGTGACGCCGGTGGACGCCAGCCAGTCGCGCAGCGGCTGCTTGTCCAGCGCGTGGATGCGGCCCTGGGCCAATTCGTCAGCCAGCCAGAAGCGCGACGAGTCGGGCGTCAACGCTTCGTCCATCAGGGTCAGCGTGCCGTTCTCGTCCAGGCCGAATTCGAACTTGGTGTCGGCGATGACGATGCCGCGTGTCAGCGCGTAGGCATGCGCGGCCTGGTACAGCCGAATGGCGGTGCTGCGCAGTTCCACGGCCCGGGCTTGCCCGATCAGCGCCACCAGTTGCGCGAAGCTGATGTTCTCGTCGTGGTCGCCCACGGCCGCCTTGGTGGCGGGGGTGAAGATGGGATCGGCCAGCGGCGTTGTCATGCTCAGGCCGGCGGGCAAGGGAATGCCGCAGACGGTGCCGCTGTTTTGGTATTCCTTCCAGCCCGAACCCGCGACGTAGCCGCGCACCACGGCTTCGCAGGGCAAAGGCGTGAGGCGCTTGACCAGCATAGCGCGGCCTTCGACCTGGGGTACTTCGGCCGCAGTGACTACGCTTTCGGGCGCGTCGCCGCTCAGGTGGTTGGGCACGATGCCTGAGAGCTTGTCGAACCAGAAAAGCGCCATCTGCGTCAGCAAACGGCCCTTGCCGGGCACAGGGGCCTTCATGACCACATCGAAAGCGCTCAGCCGGTCGCTGGCCACCATCAACAGGCGGTCTTCGCCCACCGCGTACAGGTCGCGCACCTTGCCGCGGGCCAGCAGGGGCAGGCTTCGAATGTCGGTACTCTGCACCGCCGGCCCCAGGGCCAGCAATGCAGGAGGCGCGGCTTGGGGCGTGGGCTCGTTCATGGTCGGGTTGCAATGCGAAAAATGGGCAGTAGCCTGCCATTTTGCGCCTCTGCGCCCTGCGCCCTTACCTCCACAGGCATCAGCTGGCCAGCCGTTCGTTTCCTGGTGGCGCTGCGCCTCGAAGCCGTAGCGGTTGACGGCGTAGGCCTTGGGCTCGGGCGCGCAGCGCTTGAAGTGCACGGCCTGGCCTGCACAGGGGCCGATGGTGGTGGCATCGCTGTGATGTTCGCCCTTGCGCGTGTCCACCGGCACCACTTCATCGGGCAGCACGGTATCTTCCAGACACAGCGCCACTTGGGCGGGGTTGGGGATGTGCTTGGGGTGATAGCGGAACTTGATCATCGAGGGTCTTCGGTGGGTGTGCGTGCAGTCGGTTGCACCACGGCACCCTGGTCAACGCAGGGCAGGCCTGTCAGGCCGCCACCAACCAAGACAAGCTGCCCGTGCTTCCTGCGCCATGGGCGGCAAGGGCCGGAACGTGCAGGCGCACGCGCAAGCCCAGCGGCAGCGCTTGGTTCGGCGTGCCATGCCCCGCCGGCCAGCCCCCCAGCACGGGCTTGCCCAGGTCGCCCAGCAGGGCCTGCAGCACGCCTTCGGGCGCACCGCCTTCGGTAAAGCTGCCCAGCACGAAGCCGGCAGCGGCGTGCAACACGCCGGCCAGGCGCAGCTGCGTCAGCAGGCGGTCGACGCGGTAGGGCTCTTCGTTGATGTCTTCCAGAAACAGGATGGCGCCTTCGGCTGGCCAGGCCCAGGGCGTCCCGAGCAGGCAAGTCACCAAGCTCAGGTTGCCGCCCACCAACCGGCCTTCTGCGACGCCAGGCACGCACAGCGCGCCTGGCGCCAGATCGGGCGACCAAACGGCGCCTGCTGCCACGCCCTCTTTCAGCAACGCAAACAGCGCGTCGCCGTCTTCACCGCGCCCTGCCAGCAGCAGGTCCGATGCGGGCATGGGCGCATGCAGGCTGGGCGCGCCTTCACGCACCCAAAGCGCATGCAAGGCCGTGATGTCGCTGTAGCCCATCAGCAGCTTGCGCGCTGTACGCACCAGGCCAGCGTCAACGCCGTCAAGGATGCGCATGCAGCCGTAACCGCCGCGCAGCGCGTGGATGGCGGCCACGTCCGGGTCGGCCAGCGCGGCGTGCAGGTCGGCCAGGCGCACGGCATCCGGGCCAGCCAGGTAGCCAGTGTTCTGCTGGCAACCAGAGTAGACGCGGCAGCGGTAGCCGAAGCGTTCGTACAGCGCAGGCACCTGGGCCAGCCGCTCTGGGTCTGCCGGGCCGGCAGGGGCGACAACCGCGATCAGGCTGCCCAGGGGCAAGGGCGCGAAAACCAGGTCAGGGGTCATGCAAGACTTTCAACGGCAGCATGCACCGCCGCGCCCAGCGCCGGCAAGCGCCAGGTGGTGGCGCAGGTGGGTGTGGCGGCGAAGCGGCTGCCCAGCGTGGTGAGCACAGCGATGATGTAGTGGGTGCCGGCGGTTTTCACGATGCCGGCGTCTGAAGCGTAGTTGTCGGTGGTGCCCGTCTTGTGCGCAAAGCCGGGCGCGTCGGGCAGGCCGGCCACCCAGCCCGGCTCGCCACGCAAGGCGCCGCTGGACAGCACTTCGTCCAGCCGCTGCGCCGCCAGCAAAGCGCGCAGACGGTCGCGCGTGGCGGGCTGCAGCAGTGGCGGCGTGGCCCCGGGCAGCCAAGGCGCAGGCGGGGCGTCAGCGTCAAGCAGCCACAACAGGCGCACGGTGTCCCAGGCCGTCATGTGGATGTGGCCCACGCCCGCGCCGTCGGCGTTGCGCCAGCCGCCTGCGGGTGTGGTGTCGTTCAGTTGCAGCGTGGGCAGGCCGTGGGCGGCAAAGCATTCATTCAGGGCGTTATGTTCGCCGCCCAGCAACCACGTGCGGTGCAGCAGGGCGACACATTCGTCGGTGGCTTCGTTGCTGCTGATGGTGATCATCGGCTCTACAGCGGCTGACCAGGCACACAGGCCGCGGTCGAAAGCCATGCCCACGCCCACAGCCACCATCAGCTTCAGCAGCGAAGCCGGGTAAGGGGCGACAAACCGCGGGGCGGCACTGTCGTACATCTGGTGCATCTGGTGCATCTGGTGCATCTGGTGCAGCGGCGTGAAGCGCATGGCGCGCCAGTCTGCACCTGGCCACCAGGCAGCCGAGCTGCCTTCTGCGTCTTGCACATCGCAGTCGAAGCGCAGCGAGCGCAAGGCGCTGAAGTCACTTGGCAAAGCGGCGACCAGCCCTTGCGGATGCTCAGGCGAGAACAGCACATTGGCGCAGCGGGGCGCACCCTGGCCGAAGACCACCACCGCCAGGTCGATGGCCGGGTGCACACCCAGCGGCCGGCCGCCTTGCCAGTGGTCGGGCGTGGCGGCGAAGTCCTGTGCCACCACAGCGGCGTGCAGCGCTGCTGCCAGTTCCGGCATCAGCCGCTCAAGGCGCCTGCACCAAGGGGTCGCCCGGACGAACCAGCGCCTGAAAGTCGCGCAGGTTCAGCGTGACGAAGGCTTCGGCCTTGGCCTTGCGGGCTGCACACAGGTGCAGCCAGTCGTAGACGGCACCGCCGCGCACGCCGCGCGCTGCGCTGTCACGCAGGGCAGCCACCGTGTCTCTTTCGGACAAAGTGCGCAGCTTCACAAAAGGCAGGATGCTTTCGTCCAACAAGCGCGAAGCCAGATCAGGCGCCACACGCCGGCCCAGGCGGCCACCGGTGAGAACGGAAAAAGCTTCGGCCAAGGCATGGGCATAGGCCTCGTGGCCGCCGGCTGACAGCAGTTGGTCGCAAACGCCGTGTTGCGGGTCGTCCGGGTCCAGCGAGGCCACCAGAACCGAGGTGTCCAGGAAGGCCATGTGCGCTCAGAGGCCGCCGTCTTGCCGGTCGCGCTCTGCGCGCACTGCAGCAGCGGCGCTGCTGGGCTTGCCGCTGGGCGGCAGCACCGCGCGCTTTCCACTGCGGCCCTGCACGCTGGCCATGGCATCGGGTTCAGGTGTCAGTTCGATGCGTTGCGCCACCACAGCCAATTGCAAGCGCGAGCCCGTCACCAGCTTGAGCTGTCGCCGCACCGCGCTGGGCAAGATGACGCGGCCGGCGCTGTCGATGGTCAGTGCAATGAGGGTTGATTCAGGCATGGCGCAGTCCTTGGGAACACTTATGGCAAACGATATGGCGTACGTTATGGCAAACGAAATGGCAAAAGATATGGCGAAAGCTACGGCAGATTCGTTGCCAAAGAGCGTGCCATTATGCGCCTGCCACCACATGACAGGCCACGCGCCGCCCGCCCACATCACGCAACAGCGGCGCTTCTTCGCGGCAGCGCGGCTGCACCCAGGGGCAGCGCGTGTGAAAGCTGCAGCCTGCAGGCGGCGCCAGCGGGCTGGGCAGTTCACCCACCAGCGGCACGCGCGGGCGCCGTTGCGCTGCGTGCAGCACCGGCACCGCGCCCAGCAGCGCCTGCGTGTAGGGGTGCAGCGGCTGGCCCAGCACCGCATCTTTCGGACCTTGTTCGACCGCTGCACCCAGGTACATCACCAGCACCTCGTGCGCCACATGCTGCACCACCGAGAGGTTGTGGCTGATGAAGACATAGGCGGTGCCCGTGTCTTCCTGCAAGTCCATGAACAGGTTCAATATCTGCGCCTGGATGCTGACGTCCAGCGCTGACGTGGGCTCGTCGGCCACCACGGTGGCCGGGCCCAGCATCATGGCCCGCGCAATGGCCACGCGCTGGCGCTGGCCGCCGCTGAACATGTGCGGGTAGCGCGCCGCGTGCTCGGGCCGCAGGCCCACGCGCTGCAGCATCTGCTGCACGCGTTCAGCGCGCTGTGCGCTGGACAGCGGCAGGTGGATGACCAGCGGCTCGGCCAGCGCCGCGCCGATCGTCTTGCGCGGGTTCAGTGATGCGAACGGGTTCTGAAACACCATCTGCACGCGGCGGCGCAGGATGCGGCGCATCTTCGGGTCGACCTCGTCCAGCTTCGATCCGTCGATGCGCAGGGTGCCTGCGGTGGGCGGCTCGATCATCGTCAACACCCGCGCCAGCGTGCTTTTGCCGCAGCCCGATTCACCCACCACGGCCAGCGTTCGGCGCAGCGGCAGGGTGAAAGAAACGCCGTTCAACGCACGCACGGTGGCTGCCGGCTGAAACAGGCCACGGCTGACGCTGTAGTGGCGTCTCAAGTCCTCAGCTTGCAAGGCGGGTGATGCTTCGTCGGTGGCGATCTCGTTCATGCGTGAAGCGGAAAGTGGCAGCGCACGCCCTGCAGCAGCGCCGGCCGCTCGGCCTGACAGCGCGGCTGCACTTGCGGGCAGCGCGGTGCCAGCAGGCAGCCGCTGGGCCGGTCGTACTGCCCCGGCACGATGCCCGGCAAGGCCTGGAGCCGGCGCTGGCCGGCGCTGTGTTCGGGCAGCGCGGCCAGCAGTGCTGCGGTGTAGGGGTGGCGCGGCTGCGTGAACAGCGCTTCGGCCTGGCCTTCTTCAACCACCTGCCCGGCATACATCACGGCCACATGGTGCGCGCAGCGGCTGGCCAGTTCTGCCACCACGGCCAGGTCGTGGGTGATCAGCACCAGGGCCAGGTTCTGTTCGCGCTGCAAACGCGCCAGCAGGTCCATCACCTGCGCCTGAATGGTCACGTCCAGCGCCGTGGTGGGCTCGTCGGCAATCAACAGCCGCGGCTGGCAAGCCATCGCCATGGCCATCATCACGCGCTGGTTCATGCCGCCGCTCAACTGGTGCGGGTAGTTGGACAAGCGGCTTCTGGGCGCAGGAATTTCCACTTGCTCGAAGAGTTCCAGCACGCGCGCACCGGCTGCCGCGCCGCGCAGGCCCATGTGGGCGGACAGCACTTCGCGCACCTGGTCGCCCACGGTGATGCTGGGGTTCAGGCTGTTCTGCGCGTCTTGAAACACTATCGCGATGTCCTTGCCGACGATGCGCCTGCGCGTTGACGCTGTCATGCCCAGAAGGTCTTGCCCGTCGAAACGCAAGGCCTCGGCGGTGACCACGCCGGGTGCGTCGATCAGCCCCATCAGCGCCATCATCGACACGCTCTTGCCGCTGCCCGATTCGCCCACCACGGCCAGCAGTTCGCCCGGCTTGACCGCCAGGTCCACACCGTCCACGGCCGTGAAGCCGCCGAAGCGCACGCGCAGCTGGCGAATATCGAGCAAAGGCGTGCTCATGCAGCCTGTCGCAACTTCGGGTCCAGCGCGTCGCGCAGGCCGTCGCCCATCAGGTTGATGGCCAGCACCGTGACCAGGATGGTCAGGCCCGGCATCGTCACCACCCAGGGCGCACGTTCGATGTAGTCGCGCGCGGCGCTCAGCATGCTGCCCCATTCGGGCGTAGGTGCCTGCACACCCAGGCCCAGAAAACCCAACGCCGCCGTTTCCAGAATGGCCGAACTGAAAGACAGCGTGGCGTTGACGATCAGTGGTGCCAGGCAGTTGGGCAGCACGGTGTCGAACATCAGGCGCGCCGTGCCTGCGCCGGCCACGCGGCTGGCGGTGACGTAGTCTTTGGCCAGTTCTGCCAGCGCCGAGCCGCGCACCAGGCGCACATAGCCGGGCAGCGCGCCCACGGCAATGGCGATGACCGTGTTCACCAGGCCCGGCCCCAGGATGGTGATGACGCAGATGGCCAGCAGCAGCCCGGGCAGGGCCAGCAGGATGTCCATCACGCGCATGATCACCGGCGACAGCCAGCGCGTGAAAAACGCTGCCAGCAGGCCCAGCACCACGCCTGGCACCAGGGCCAGCAAGACGGCGGCCAGCCCGATCCACAGCGAGATGCGTGCGCCAAACAGCAAGCGGCTCAGCAGACAGCGGCCCAGTTCGTCGGTGCCCAGCGGAAACTGCGCCAGGCCACCGGCGTGCCACACAGGCGGCGTGAGCAAGTGGTCGCGGAACTGCTGCACCGGGTCGTGTGGCGCCAGCCAGGGCGCAAACACGGCGCCCAGCACGACGGCGGCGAAGACGAAAAAGGCCAGCAAGGCGCCGCGGTTGGACGCGAAGGCGCTGACGAAAGCGCGCCAGGGCGACGGCGGCTCGCCCGGGTGCGCGGTGCGGGTGGTGGTTGCGACGGCTCTCGCGGGTTGCTGCATGGTGCCCTTAGCCTGCTGCGGCCCAGGGGTCGTGCAGCACTGGACCGCAGCCCTCGAAGTCAGCGATTTGGCGCGTCGCCAGCGCCGCGCCGCGCGCGCTGGCGATAGCAGCGATCTGCGCGTCGAACTGCGAAACTGCTCCCCCTGTCGCACGCCGAGTGCTGACGATGGCTGCGTATCGAGGCGCTGCCCACTCGTCGAATGGCCAAAAGCGCCCCTGAAAGTCGGCGTCGAACATGGCGTACAAGGCCGCTTCGAGTGGCTTGCGGCGCACGCCAGACGGCAGCAAACTGCCGCCAAGCAGCATTTCTGCCTGGGTTGCGCAACTGACAACGAGGCTGCTCCCGGCTTGACGCGCAAACCAGGCCAGTACGGCTGGCGCTGGACGTGGCCGCATGAGTTCGTACAGCACGTTGGTGTCGACGACGATGTTCAACGCCATGCCCTCGCTCTTTGCCCGTCCCGCTCAACTGGCGCCAGGCGTGCGACCGCCCAGCGCAGGCGGCTCGCGCACGGGTTCGTGCGGCGGGATTTCCAGCTCGACGCCACCCAGACTACTGAAGCGGGAACGAATTCGAGCCACGAGATCGGGCTCTTCAGCGTCTTTGCGCAGTGCTTGTCGCAAGATTTGCCGTGCTTCTTCTTCCATGCTGCGGCCCTGCAGAGTGGCACGCACGCGCAGGTCTTCCTTCAAACTGTCGTCGAGGTCGCGGAGGGTCAAGGTCGCCATGGGGTGCAATGGGTCAGCAATGGGTCAGCAATGGGTCGCCAGTGTCTTCTTTGCTGGTAATGGCTGCAATGCTGTCAGTGCTGGCTCCGCAGCCGCGGGTTCAGCACGCCATACAGCAGGTCCACCGCCAGATTCACGACGATGAAGATCAGGGCCGAGACCAGGATGCCGGCCTGCACGACCGGGTAGTCGCGCCGCGCAATCGCGTCGATCAGCCATTTGCCAATGCCCGGCCAGCTGAAGATGGTCTCGGTCAGCACCGCACCCCCCAGCAGGCTGCCCACCTGCAAGCCCAGCACGGTGACCACGGGGATCAGCGCATTGCGCATGCCGTGGCGCAGCACCACGCGTGCCGGGCTCAGACCCTTGGCGCGGGCGGTGCGCATGTAGTCTTCGCGCAGCACTTCCAAAAGGCTGCTGCGCGTCATGCGTGCCACCACGGCCATCGGAATCGTGCCCAGCACCACGGCAGGCAAGGCCATGTGCAGGCAGGCAGAGACGAAGGCGCCGGGTTCTTCACCGCGCAGGCTGGCGATGGCGCTGTCGATGAGCATGAAGCCGGTGCGCGGGTCGATGTCGTATTCGATGCCCACGCGGCCCGACACCGGCGTCCATTCGAGCCCGACGCTGAAGAACATGATCAGGATCAAGCCCCACCAGAACACCGGCATGCTGTTGCCCACCGTGGCGAGCGCCATCACCGCCTGGTCGAACCAACTGCCGCGCTTAAGTGCTGCGGCCATGCCCAGCGGCAGGCCCAGGGCCAGGGCCAGAAACAAGGCCGCCAGCGCCAGTTCAATGGTGGCCGGAAAGAGCGCCGCGAATTCAGCCACCACCGGTTCGCGCGTGACCAGGCTGTTGCCCAGGTCGCCTTGCAACAGGCCACCCAGATAGCGCGCGTACTGCACATGCAGCGGCTGGTCCAGGCCCAGCTGCTGCATCAAGGCCGCATGGGCCACCGGGTCGAGCTGGCGTTCACCCACCATGACCTCGATGGGGTCGCCCGGCACCAGGCGGATGAGGGCAAAGGCGACCAGGGTCACGCCCAGCAGGGTGGGCACGAGCGTGGCGAGCTTCTTCAGCAGCAGGGTGAACATGCAAAGGGCTGTTTCACGCCCAGCCCGGCCGACGCGGAAAAGGGGGCTCGCGCTTCAGCACGAGGCCCCCGTTTGTGCGCAGTGGGTCAGAAGAACTTGTATTCGACGTTGACGACAAATGCACGGCCACGCGGGTCGGCCACGCGCGGTTCCCAGCTGCTGCCGCTGCCGCCAAAGCTGTCGTAGGTTGCTGAAAACGGCGGGTCTTGGTCGAAGAGGTTTTTCACCAGACCGGTCACCGACAGCCCCTTGAAGCCGGTGTAAGTGGCGCTGAGGTTGTAGGTGGTGTAGTCCTTGACCTTGGCGTTGAAGTCGGGCGGCGAAATACGGCCCGACGCCACGCCCGGCAGCACCTGGTCGCTGTAGCCGCTCTTGAAGATCTGGCTGAAGGTACTGCCCCAGTCACCGCGCTTGTAGCTGAGGTTGGCACTGTGCTTCCAGCGCAGGCCCAGGTCGTCCGAAAAACTGAACCGGCCGACTTCGCTGGGGCCGAAAGGCGCATTGGCCAGAACGCGTGAACGCTTCTTCAGCAGGTAGGTGCCTTCCAGACCGGCCGTCCAGCGCGCGCCCAACGCGTTGAGGCCGCCTTTCAGGCTGACCTCGACGCCCTCGGTCTCGGTCTCGCCCGCATTCAGCCAGCGCTGGTCAATGAACAGCTGCCCGGTGGAAAGCACGCCAACACGATCAGGAAACAGACTGAAGTTCTCCAGCAGACTGCGCAGGGAAAGCAACTGGATGGTGCCTTCGCGCTGGATGCTCCACCAGTCCATGCCGATGGAGATGTTGGGCATGGGCTCGAAGATGAAGCCGGCGCTGGCCATCTTGGCCTTTTCCGGGCCCAGGTCGGCCTTGCCGCCGCTCACGATGCGGGGCTGGATGGCGCCGCAGCCCGGCCGCGTGGTGTCGACACGGCCGCCGGGGCAATTGCGCGGGTCGGCAATGTCAGCGCCGACGTAATCGGCCTGGCTCACGCCGTTGTACAGCTGGTTGAAAGTGGGCACACGGAAGCCCGTGCTGTATGACGCACGCAGCAGCAACTGGTCCAGCGGCTTGAAGCGCAGCGACACTTTGGGGTTGGTGGACTTTCCGAATCCGTCGTATTCGTCCTGGCGCACGGCAAGAGACACTTCCAGGTCCTTCATGATGGGAACGATGGCTTCGCCGAAGATGGCCCTGACGTCGCGCTCAACGCCCGCCAGCGCATTGCCGTCGTCAAAGGGCGCGGCAAGGATGACGCGGCGGCCGGTGGCGGCGCGTTCATCGCCATTGAACTTGTACTTCTCGGTGCGGAAGTCCACGCCCACAGCGACCAGAAGGTCGCCTGCTGGCAGCTTGAACACCGGGCCCGAGAGCGTGAAGTCAACCTGGTTGACGGTGAATTTACCGCCGTACAACACGGTGCCGCGCGCAGAGCCTGCTTCCAGTGCCGCCAGACCGGCGGCAGTTTGCGTCTGGCCTGGCTGCAGGAAGACGTTGATGCGACCGCTGTTCACCGCCGGGATGATGCCCGGGCCGCCGTCCGATAAACCTGTGCTGGTGGTGCCACGGAAGTAGTACCCGCTGCCCAGGGTCGACTTGCTTTCGCTGGTGGCTTGCGAAACGCCAGCGCGGTAATCGAAGCCGAAAAGCGGGCCATCGATACCGGCGAAAAGACGTGCGGTGTCGGTCGTGGTGGTGATCTCGCGCGGACCGCACTCGATGCAGCGCCAGCGGTACGAGATGGGTTGCCCGCGTACGGCCTCGAGCGTGGGGAAGGTGGCCACCAGCCGGTTGAAGACCGAGTCATAAACTGCCGCTGAATCGGCATTGCGCGGAAAGCGCTGCTGCTGCGTGCTGGTGTTGGGAATGAGCTGCAGGTTCGAGAAGCGCTTGGCCGAATTGGCCTTGGAACCCGTGGCTTCGGCCGTGACCTGGTGCGCCCCGGCCAGTTTGAAGACCCCGCGCATCACAAAGGTGGTGGTGTCGATGGGTTGCTGCAGCACCGCGGCGCGGCCTGTGTCCCAGGCGCAGGCCAGCGCTCTGCCGGGTGCGTCCCACAATCGTTCGTCGTATGGCGCCATGCCGGGAACCGAGCTGCAACCCGCGCCGCCCGGCAGGTCCAGCACGTTGATGCCACCGTCGGCGCGCACCGTGGTGCTGCCCGGCAGGAAAGGCGCGGTGGCGAGGGACGGGAGGATGGTGCCGGCCAAGGGCACGATGGTGGCGAACGGTGTGCCGCGCGTATCGACGCTCAGCCCGCGGTTGGGCTGGAAGGTATTGACGAAATCGCGCTGGTCGCCGCGCAAGGCCTTGTTGTCACTGTAGGACAGCGAGGCCATGACATTGAAGCCGTCGCTGTCCAGGTTGCCGAAGCCGCCCAGCACGCTGCCACGGAAGATGTCGCCGCCGCCCGCCTCGGTGACATCGGCCACGACTTGCACCTGCGCGCCGGTGTAGTCGGTGCGCAGGATGAAGTTGATGACGCCGCCGATGGCGTCGGTGCCGTAGGTGGCACTGGCGCCGTCTTTCAGGATTTCGATGCGCTGCACGGCCGACATCGGAATCTGGTTCAGGTCGACCGTGCCGCCGTTCAGGCCGTGTGCGGCCACACGCCGCCCGTTCAGCAAGATCAGCGTGGCATTGCTGCCCTGGCCGCGCAGGTTGGCGCTGCTGGCGCCGTTGTTGCCGCGCTGCGCGCCGCCCACGACGTCGGCATTGCTGGCCAGGTTGTCCAGGCCGCTGCCGTTGGTCGACAGCTGCAGGATCAGTTGCTCAGCGCTGGTGATGCCTTCGCGGTCGAGTTCGGCGCGTGTGATGACCTGAATCGGCAATGCACCCTCGGTCGCGATGCGCTTGATGCTCGACCCGGTGATGGTGATGCGCTGTGGTTCGGGCGCCTGCGCCAGTGCGTGCGTGGCCAGACCAGCCAGGGCCATGCCGGCCACAAGAGATTGCAATTTCATGAAAGGGAAGTCCTCTTCGGGTTTGAACCAGTGGCCGACGTGTGCTGCGGGCTCTGGCTTGGGGGCGAAACACTGCTGCAGCAATCTTGCCTTGCCGCACCGGGCCCGCCATCGGGATTTGCCGCGCCCGGTGCATTGCCCTGGTGCATTGGCATCGGGTTTGCATCATCTAAGCAACACACAGGCCAGGCTGTGTGAACATCGCGCCCCATGTCGATGCCATCCCACCCCGCCAGCCCGGCCAGCCCGGTCAACCCCGTCAGCCCCGCCGTGACGGCCTCCGCCCGCCCCTGGCGCTGGATTCCCACCCTTTACTTCGGCCAGGGCCTGCCCTATGTGGTGGTAATGACGCTGGCCGTCGTGATGTACAAGAACCTGGGGCTGAGCAACACCGACATTGCGCTCTACACCAGCTGGCTTTATCTGCCGTGGGTGGTCAAGCCGCTGTGGGCGCCGGTGGTGGACTTGCTGGGCCGCAAGCGCGGCTGGATCGTCGGGCTGCAGTTCTTCATCGGCGTGGCCTTCGCGCTGGTGGCGCTGACGCTGCCGGCGTCCAACAACGTGCAGATGACCCTGGCCGTCTTCTGGCTGATGGCCTTCGCCAGCGCCACGCACGACATTGCTGCCGACGGCTTCTACATGCTGGCCCTGCCGCAGCGCACGCAAGCCGCCTTCGTCGGCGTGCGCAGCACTTTCTACCGCATGGCGATGATTGGCGGCCAGGGCGGCCTGGTCTACCTGGCGGGCTGGCTGCAGGAACGCACGGGCAATGTCGTCAGCGCTTGGCAGATGGTGTTCTGGGCCCTGGCCGCGGTGTTCGCCGTTGGCGCGACCTTCCACTTCTGGGCCCTTCCCAAGCCCGCACGCGACCTGCCGGTGCCGCGCAGCGCCAACTTCTGGGCCGACTTTCTCAAGGTCTTCGCGGCCTTCTTCGCCAAACCCGACATCGTCCGCATCCTGGCCTTCCTGCTGCTGTACCGCTTCGCTGAAGCGCAATTGCTGAAGCTGGTGACGCCTTTCATGCTCGACCCTGTGGTCGCTGGCGGCCTGGGCCTGAAGACGCAGGACGTGGGCATTGCTTACGGCACGGCCGGCATTGCCGCGCTCACGGTGGGCGGGTTGCTGGGCGGGTTCATGATTTCGCGCTTCGGCCTGAAACGCATGTTGTGGCCCCTGGTGCTGTGCATGCACCTGCCCAACACCGTCTATGTGGCGCTGGCGGTGTGGCAGCCGTCCAGCCTGTGGCTGGTGAGTGCGGCCATCGCCACCGAACAGTTCGGTTACGGCTTCGGCTTCACGGCCTACATGGTTTTCATGTTGATGGTGGCGGGCGGCGCCGACGGGAATGCGTTGAACAAGACGGCGCATTACGCCCTGTGCACCGGCTTCATGGCTCTGGGCATGATGCTTCCGGGCATGTGGTCGGGCTGGCTGCAAGACCAGATGGGCTATGTCAACTTCTTCATCTGGGCCTGCGTGGCCACGCTGCCTTCATTCCTGGCTGCGGCCTGGATTCGCATCGACCCTGAATTCGGGCGAAAGGAAGTGTGATGCGGCAGCTGACATGGCTGATGCCGGCGCTGGCCGGCCCGTGCACTGCCGTGCTGAGCGGCTGCGCCAGCGCACCGCCGGTGCAGCCCGTGCGCGACTGCACGCCCCTGCTCGCCACGCCTGCACGCCTGGCCGCCGCGCAGCTGTCGCCCGAGTCGCGTTTCGAAGGCCTGACCGGCGCCCAGGTGGAAGCGCGCACGCGCGCCCTGGCCGACGTGCAGGTGGGCCACTTCCAGGGTGTGCCCAGCGGCTGGCTGGCGCGGCCGGTGCGCATTTACTTCCGCGTTTACGCGCACAAGAACAAAGCCCGCGGCGGCATCGTGCTCGTACCCGGCTTCACCGAGGGCCTGGCTCACCACCAGTAACTGGTGCACGACCTGGTGGCCCAGGGCTACAGCGTCTTTATCCACGACCCTCGCGGCCAAGGCCTTTCAACCCGGCTGCTGCAGGGCGATGGCCATGATGACAAGGGCCACAGGGACCAGTTCGACCACCTCGTCACCGATCTGGAAAGTTTCTTGGGCCAGGTGCAGGCCCTGCTGGCGGGGCGGGCGGGGCAGGCGGGACAGGCGAACAAAGCGGGCTACCCCCGGCCGCTGTCTGCGATGGCGCATTCAATGGGCGGGGCCGTGCTGGCCTTGCACCTGGCACCATCCAGCGCGTCCAACGAACCGGCCCTGCCAAACCTGGCTGTCGCCGCGCTGGTGACGCCGATGTTTGAGCCCACCATCGGGCAGATCGGCCTGGGCGCGCGGGTCGACCGCGCCGCCGCGCGCCGCCGCGCGCTGGTGCGCGTTGGTGCGCGTTGGTGCGCGTTGGTGCGCGCTGGTGCGACGAACTGGCCTTTCGCCTGCCCTTTCAGTTGCCCTGGCTGTCGTTACAACGCGCGCAGGGCCAGCCCTTCGACGCTGCACGCGCGGCCTTCGAAGCCCAGGCCGACAAGCTCAGCAACGCCCTCACCCGCATCTTGCAGCGCCTGTTGCGGCGCTGGGCCGACCGGGCGTCGACCTGCACCGACATTTCACCGGTCGAGTACTACGGCCATGCCATTGCCAAGTTGAAAGGTCCGACGCTGCGCTGGGTCAGCCAGGCCTGCAGCGCTTCGCAGCAAGCGCGCGGGGCGGGCGCAGCGGGCATCACACTGCCGGTGCTGCTGCTCAACGGCGGGCAAGACACCGTTTCGAAACCGATGCGCAGCGCGAGTTCTGTACCCGCGCCCCGGGTTGCGTGGGGCAGACGCTGCCCGGTGCGCGCCACGGCCTGCTGTTCGAGCGCGATGACTTGCGCAACCCGGCGCTGGCCCAGGTGTTGGGCTTTTTCGACTGCGTGCGCAGCGGCGGCGGCCAGGCCTGCCCTTGAACGCCCGCGCTGCGCCAGCGCTGCGTGCCGGCCGGGCGGTCAGGGCGCGGTGACAGCCTCGTCGCCCAGCACCGCCGCTTCGAAAGCATGCAGCGAAGGCAGCCCACCCGTGTGCAGGAACAGCACGCGCTCGTCAGGGGCGATTTGGCCGGAACGGGCCATGCCGATCAGCCCGGCCATGATCTTGCCGGTGTAGACCGGGTCCAGCAGCAGGCCTTCGCTGCGCGCCAGCATCTGCACCGCTTCCACCATGCGCCGGTTGGGCACTGAATACTTGGGCTGCCAGTAGCCGCCCACGCTGACCACCGCTTCGCGCGGCACCTGCAGCCCCAGCCCCAGCAGGTCGCACACAGCCTGGGCTTCTTTCCAGACCAGGGGTTCCTGCTCAGCCGGGTCGCGGCTGACGCCGATGCCGGTCAGGGTGATATTGATGCGGTTGCCCAGAAAGCCCGCCAGCAGCCCGCCATGGGTGCCCGAGCTGCCCGATCCGACCACCACGCGGTCGAAACGCAGGCCTTGATCGAAGCACTGCTGCTGCAGTTCCTGCGCGCAGGCCACGTAGCCCAGACCGCCCAATGCATTGCTGCCTCCGCCAGGGATGATGTAGCCCTTGCGGCCCTGGGCCTGCAGTTCTTCGGCCACCGCCTGCATGGCCGGCAACATGGCCGTGCCGGCCGGCACCACGGTGATGGCTTCCACGCCCATCAGCCTGAACAGGAAGTGGTTGCCGCTGCCGTGCGCGTCGTAACTGCCGGGCACGCGTTCTTCGATCACGAAGCGGCACTGCAGCCCTTCCAGCGCCGCCGCCGACAGCGTGATGCGGCAATGGTTGCTTTGCGGCGCGCCGCACGTGATGAGCGTGTCTGCGCCCTGGGCCAGGGCGTCTGCGACCAGGTATTCGAGCTTGCGCGTCTTGTTGCCACCCGGAAACAGGCCGAGCATGTCGTCGCGCTTGACCCAGACCTCGGGGCCGCGGCCACCAGGGCAACTTTGCGCCAGCAGCGCTGAAAAGCGCGGCAGCGGTTCCAGCGCGGTGGCGTGGGCGGTGTAGCGGCGGCGCGGGAAGCGGGACAGGTCCAAGCTGAAGTCTCTGGGTGATTGGCCAGCGGGCCAGCGGGCAAATTGGCAAACTGACAAACGGGCCAGCGGGCAGCGGGCCAGCGGGCCAGCGTACCAGCAGGCGAGCGCCCGACTATCGCCGCAACAGCCCGTTCAGCAGCCCGTCGATGTTGCCCAGGGCCGACAGGTCGTTGCCCTGCGGCAGCTGGCCTCCGGGCGTCAGGCGGTCCACCACGTCGGGCAGCATCTGGCTCATCTGGCCGGCCACTTCGCCCGGGTCCATGCCCAGCTGGCGCGCCAGGTTGCCGATGGTGTCGCCACCGAAGACCTGGGTGATCTGGTCGCCCGACACCGCCTGGTTCTGGCCCGTGCCGACCCAGCTTTTGGCGGCATCGCCCAGACCGGCGCGGCTGAACTGTTCAACCAGCGCGCCCAGGCCACCGCCCAGCCCGCCACCCACGCCAGCTGCGCCGCCGCCACCGCCACCGCCAGACATCTGCGCCAAGCCACCCAGCAAGCCGCCCAAGCCACCCCCAGCGCCGCTCTGGCCGCCGCCGCCCAGCCCGGCCATCAGCCCGCCCAGGCCGCCCAGGCCGCCACTGGCCTGCGTGCCGCCTTGCTGAGCGCCTCCTTGCATCAACATGCCCAGCACGGCTTGCAGCAGCGCGGCCTGCGAATTGCCGCCACCCCCCGCGCCACGCTGTGAACCCAAAGAGCCAATGACTGAATCGAGCAAGCCCATCTGCAACTCCTGAAATGCCTGGTTGGAAACACCGGCTGCGAGTGTGCAGCCGGCGCGCCGCTTTGTCAGCCCGCCGCTGGCCCGTTGCGCTGCAGGGAAAACCATGCCAGCAAAGCCAGCGGCGCGGTGTCGGCGCGCAAGGTGCGCGGCCCCAGGCTGACGGGCTGGAAGCCGGCGGCGCGTGCGGCGTCTTCTTCGGCCGGCGACAGGCCACCTTCGGGGCCGCTCAAGGCCAGCACCCGCGCGCGGGGCGCAGCAAGGCTTGAGGGCAGCGCTGCCAGGGGCCGGGCATCGGCACGCAGGCTCAGCACCAGGCGCAGGCCCGGGCCCGATCCCGATCCTGACCCCGTTCCCGTTCCCGTTCCCGTTTCTGACACCCACGCGGCCCCCGAACCCTGGCGCGCCAACTGCGCCAGCCAGGCCGCCAACGCGAGCACCGGCGCCACCGCTGGCACGCGTGCCCGGCCGCTTTGTTCGCAGGCTGCCTCGGCCACGGCCTGCCAATGCGCGCGCTTGCGTTCGGCGCGTTCACCCTCCAGGCGCAGCACGGCGCGTTCACACAGCAGGGGCTGGATGCTCGCCACACCCAGTTCGGTGGCCTTCTCGATCAGGCCGTCCATGCGTTCATTGGCCGGCATGCCCACGGCCAGCAGCACCGCCTGCGGCATCTCGGTGGCCACGGGCCGCGGGGCGCCCACATGCACCTCAACGCTGTTGCGTCCCACGCGCAGCACTTGCGCCGGCCAGTCGCAGCCCTGGCCGTCGAACAGCAGCAACTCATCTCCCGGCTGCACGCGCCGCACTTGGGCATGGCGGGCCGGGCCCGGGGGCAGGGCCAGGTCGGTGTGGGCCTGCAACGGGCCGGGCACGAAGAAACGCATCAAGGTCTGGGCCTGCTGAGCCCGTTCAACCCGTTCAACCTGTTCAACCTGTTCAACCCGCCAGCACGGCTTCAACAGCCAGTGCCACCGCTGCCAGCCTGGCGTCGTGCCCGCCCGGTGCGGCCAGCATCAAGCCCACGGGCAATTCACCCGCGGCGTGGCAGGGCAGGCTGAAAGCGCAGCCATCCAGGAAGTTGGTGGTGAAGGTGTTGCGCAGCAGCAGCCGGTTGGCGGCGAAGAAGGCTTCGTCGCTGTCCACCAGGGGCTGCAGGGCCGGGGCGAGGATGGGCACGGTGGGGCAAACGTAAGCGTCGAAGCCGGCCAGGCGCGCCCGCACACGGGCCATCCAGCCCTGCCGGCGCTGGACCATGGTGATGTAGTCGGCAGCGCTGACGCCTTCGCCCGGCGCGATGCGGCTGGCCACGCGCGGGTCGAATTCGCCGCGCCGTGTGGTCATGGCCTGGCGGTGAGTGACCCAGGCTTCGACGGCAGAAAAGCCCCCCGGCTGGTTGATGTCAACGATCTCGCCGAATTCCGCCAACGGCAGCGGCACGATTTGCGCGCCAGCGGCCGACAGGCGCGAAAGCGTGCGCTCGAAGGCACTTGCGACCGGCGCTTCCAGGGCGTCCAGCACCAGCGTCTGCGGCAGCGCCAGGCGCAAGCCGGCCACGCTGCCGGCCTGCTTCGCCAGCGGGGCGGTACCGGCCAACACCGCGTCGACGGCTATGCAGTCGGCCGCGGTACGCGCCAACGCGCAGGCGGTGTCGAGCGTGAACGAGAGCGGAAACGCCCCCGTCAGCGGCGTGCGCGCAGCCGTGTTCTTGAAACCCACCAGCCCGCATAGCGCGGCCGGAATGCGAATGGAGCCGCCGGTGTCTGAACCCAGCCCCGCCACCGCCAGCCCCAGCGCCACCGAGACCGCAGCACCCGAAGACGAACCGCCGGGAATGCGCGGCGCGGCCGCGTCAGCCGGGTTCACCGGCGTGCCGTGGTGCGGGTTGATGCCCACGCCCGAGAAAGCGAATTCGCTCATGTTGCTGTGGCCCACCAGCGCCGCGCCGGCTGCGCGCAGCCGCGCAACCACTGCCGCGTCCTGCGTGGCCGGGGCTTCGTGCCGGCGCAGGCTGGAGCCGGCCAGCGTGACGTGCCCAGCCACATTGAACAAACCCTTCACCGACACCGGCAGCCCCGCCAGCGGGCCCAGCGCAGACGCCGGCTGGCCCTGGGCCAGCGCAGCATCGGCCGCGCGCGCTGCAGCCCGCGCCTGGGGCTCGAACAAGGCTGTGAAAACATGGGCTGCAGCAGGCTGCTGGGCGCGGGCCAGCACCTCATCCAGCAGCCTCTCGTGGCTGCCGGGGGTAAGCAGGGTCTGGCGAAGTTCAGCAATGGGGGGCAAACGCATGCCTCGAACTCTAGGGCACCGCTGAAAGCACGCCCACGTTCCTGGTGAAGTGTTCGACGCTATGTGGAACATAAAACCGCGTCTTGGGTCGCCTGGCGTCGTTGCAAATCCGCGCGATGCAAAAGAGCATCGCTGTGGTTTGCGCCTAGCCAGACAACCCAACCCATCGGTTTTCTTAAGTCCACACAGCATCGAACACTGCACTAGCCGTGATCGCGCAGCGCCCGGCGCATGAGCTTGCCACCCGCCGTCTTGGGCAGGTCGGCGCGAAATTCCACCACGCGCGGGCGCTTGTGGCCGCTGAGGTGGGCTTCGCAATGCGCGCGCACATCGGCTTCGCTCGGGTAGGTGCTGCCGGGGTCGGCCTTCACCACCAGCAGCTTGACGGCTTCGCCAACGTGGGCGTCGGGCAGGGCCACGGCGGCGCATTCGGCCACGCCGGGCATCAGCGTGACCACGTCTTCGACTTCGCTCGGGTAGACGTGGCAACCGCTGACGAAGATGGTGTCGTGCTTGCGGTCCACCAGGTGCAGCTGGCCGTCTTCAGCCAGCAGGCCGATGTCGCCGGTGCGCAAGAAGCCGTCTGCCGTCATGACGCGCGCAGTGGCATCGGGCCGCTGCCAATAGCCGGCCATGAGCTGCGGCCCGCGCACGGCAATTTCGCCCACGGTGCCGGCGGGCACGGCCTGGCCGGCGTCGTCCAGCAGGCGCAGTTCAGTGCCGGGCAGGGGCAGGCCGATGCTGCCGGTCCAGCCTGGGGCGTCGACCGGGTTGCAGGTGACGACGGGGCTGGCTTCGGTCAGGCCATAGACTTCGCACAGCACGCCGCCGGTCTTGTTCAGCCAAAGCCGTGCCGTGGCCTGCTGCACCGGTGTGCTGCCACTCACGGCCAGGCGCAGGTCCGACCAGGCGACGCGCCCGCAGTCGGGGTGGCTGGCCAGCGCCAGAAACAGCGCGTCGGTGCCAGGCAGGCAATGCACAGGCTGGCGTGCCAGCGCCTTCAGCGTGGCGGCGGTGTCGTGTGCGGCCGGCAGCAACAAGGCGCAGCCGCCCAGGCGCAGCGTCAACAGCAGGGCGACACTGAAACCGTAGATGTGGTGCAGCGGCAGCGCGCAGGCCGTGACCAGGCCAACGTTGGCTGGCAGGCTGCGCAGCGCGGGTTCGAACCAGGCTTCGCACTGCGCCAGGTTGGCCAGCAACTGGCGGTGCAGCAGCACCGCACCCAGCGGGCGCCCGGTGGTGCCAGCGGTGTATTGCAGCAGGGCGATGTCATCCGCAGCCACCGCCACAGGCTGAAACCCGGCCTTGCGGCCCACGGCCAGGGCATAGCGAAAACCAGCCGCGCCCTCCAGGTCCGGGGCTGGGGCCGGGGCCGGGGCTGAAGGCGGGCCGGGGCCGCCCTGCCGCCGCCGGCGGTGGTTGACCCAAGGGCCACGCACGGCGCCCAGCAGGTCGCCCGGCGTCGTGATGAGGGCGCGCCGGATGGGCAAGCGGCCCCAGACCTGGCGCAGCGCCGGCAGGGCTTCGTCAATGGCGATGACGGCGCGCGCGCCCGAGTCCTTCAACAGGAATTCCAGCTCGGCCGGCGGGCACTGCGGGCTGATGTTGACCAGCACCATGCCCGCGCGCAGCACCGCAGCCACCGCCACGGGCACCTGGGGCAGGTTGGGCAGCATCACGGCCACGCGGTCGCCTGGCTGCAGGCCACTGGCTTGCAGCCAGCCGGCCAGGGCCTGCGACCAGGCGTCCAGCTGGGCGTAGCGCACCGTGCGCCCCAAGCATCGGCAAGCCGCACGTTCGGGCCAGCGCTGAAAGCTGGCGGCGAACATGTCGCCCAGTGTGGCGGGCTCAGGCGCGGGCGGTGGGTCCTGGATGCGATTGCTCATGCGGGGCACGGGTGGGCTCGGCATCGTTGCGGAGCTCGATTCTGACGCCGGGCTGACGCAGCGCGCAACGAATCATTCGATAGCGGCCCGGGCCCCTGGCCAGGGCGACACGCCCGGCCGGCAGCCGGCTGAGCTTGCCGGCACACGACGGGCCGCGCGGCGGACGAGAACTGCCGCACGCAGGGTGCGCGCGGCCGCGTGCTGATTTGTAGCTCAGCGAGCGGCCGCGTGCTGATTTGTAGCTCAGCGCGCGGCGGTGCTGACCCCTTAGCCAGTGCGCGGCCGCGCACTGAGCCACTTAACGCGCAGCGACGCTCTGTTCCACAACCGCCGCCGGCGTTCCGTCACTGGCCAGTTCAACCACATAGGCCATGGCCAGACGGGCGAACTTCAGTGCGTGGGTGGCCTGGTTGCCAAAGGTGGCCGTGGTGTCGTTGGCGGTGTGCAGCGCCATGTTGTAAGTGGTGTTGCCGGCCTCGTGCGGGAACGACGCCGGGAAACCCGCGTTGTGCCAGCTGGCGTGGTCAGAACAGCCGTAGCCGCAGCGGTCGTAGCCCACTGACAGCGTTGGCAGATAGGTGCTGACGAGATTGGCCAGAAACTGGTTCTGCGGCACGTTGGTGTAGTCGGTGTAGATCCAGATGTCGGTGTTGTCGCCCATGAACGCCGTCATGTCGAGCTGCAACACGCCGACCACGCGGTCGCGGCGCGCAGCCTGCGCGGCGGCAACAGCCTGCGAGCCGCGCAGCCCCACTTCCTCGGCGGCGTAAGCAATGAAGCGGATGTTGCGCTTGGGCTGGTAGTTGGTGGCCATCAGCACGCGGATGATTTCGCTCAGCGTGGCCACGCCGCTGGCGTCGTCGTCGGCGCCCGGGGCGCGCTGCGTCTCAGCCGTGGCGCTGCCACCGTTGATGCTGTCCAGGTGGGCGCCAATGATGATTGTCTCGCCACTGTTGCCAGTGCCCAGGATGCTGAACTCGACCGACTTCTGGCGCGTGGTCAAGCCGCTGTAGGTGTGCGTGATCTGCGAGACGCGCACGTTGCGCCGGTTGCCAGGGTTCATGCCGTTCCACTGGTTGAAGAGCCAGTTCGACGCCGCTTCGCCGTGGCTGCTGTTGTGGCGGCGATTCTGGAAATTCGACAGCTGGGTGATGGTGGACAGGATGTTGCTGCCCTGGATCAGCGGCAGCCGCGCATTGACGGCCTCCGGGTTGTCGATGGCGTAACTGGGCAGGCGCTGGGCTGCGGGCGGCGTCGACAAGCGGTGCAGCGTGGCCAGGGCTTCGGCCTCGCTGTCGTGGAACACATAGCTGCCGCAGCGGTGCAGTTCCAGGTGCACGCTTTCCGACAACTTGTCGAGCACGTCTTCTTCCACCTGCACCGCATACACATACTCCGAGCCCGCCACCATGGTGCTGCTGCCGCGCAGCTGCGGCACCGTCACCGGCACCCGGCGGCTGGCCACGGCGCGCAGTTCAGGCGCGGCCTTCAGCAGCAGCAGGTAGGGCTTTTCGCCGACGGTGATCCAGGCCGGGGCGGCCTGGGCCGCGCCGGCCAGCAGGGAAGCGGCGGCCACCAGGGCGCTGAACAGGGGCAGGGTGCGCATGCGTTTAACTCCGAGAAATTGTTACGGCGCATATTAGGGCAAGGCCCTGCCAGCCGCTACGCCAAAACGGCGCCCCGAATCAACGTGGCCCCAGCGGCCGGGCGCGCGTACTTCAGGCCCGCGCCATGCGCTGCCGGCGCACCCACTGCAACATGGCCTTCAACTGCTGCGGAAACAGCAGCGCCAGCGCCAGCACATACACCGCTGCCCCGGCTGCTGCCGCCAGCAGCAGCGGCACGGCCTGCGGCGTGGCTTGCCAGCCCCAAGCCTGCGCGCCTAGCAGCAGGGCCGCCATCGCGCCGGCCGCCAAGAGCACGCGCGCATAAATCCCCAGCGGCAGCACCAGGCCGAAGCGGTGGCGCAGCCAGGCGGCGTCGACCAGGGCCAGCAGCACGCTGGCCCAGGCGCTGACAGCCACAGCCCCCGCCACGCCGCCCCACCACAGGCCCAGCATGGCGGCCAGCAGCATGACGACGGCTTCGATTGCATCCAGCCAGACCATGTCGCGCGGCGCCTCGAAGAGCAGGTAGCACTGGTCCCAGCCGTGCAGGCGCAGGTTGCGCACGCACGCGCCCAACAGCGCCCAGGGCAAGATCTGCAGCGTCATTTCGCGGTATTCTTGCGCCACCAGCCAGGGCACCAGGCCCGGGGCCAGGGCCCAGAAGCCCAGGCCTGCCGGCGCCAGCAGGGCCAGCAGCAGGGCCGAGTTGTCGGCCATCTGCCGGCGCGCACCGGCAGCGTCGCCCGCTTCCATGGTCTTGACGGCCAGCGGGTAGGCCGCTGCCGCCACCACCATCGCCGCCACGCCCGACAGCCGCGTGGCCAGGCCCCAGCCCACCGACATCAAGCCCAGCGCCACCGCGCCCGCGCCGTGGTGCACGACGAAGCGAATGACGTTGCCCCCCAGCCAGCTGAGCGAATGCGCCAGCACCACCGGCCCGCCGAAGCGCAGGGCTGCGCGCAGCACGGCGCGGTCCAGCCGGCCGGGGCGCACAAACAAGCCGAAGCGCACCGCCACCGCCAGGCCCACCAGGCCCTGCATCAGCGCGAAAGCGCCCAGCACGCGCGCCGGGGTGGCTGCGTCCAGCGCCATCAAGACCAGCACCAGGCACAGGCCGCCCAACGGCCCGGCCACCTGCACGGCGCTGTAGGCGCCGATGGCGGCTTCGCGGCGGGCGCGTTCGCTCAAGAAATTCAGCAGGCTACGCGTGACCGTGAAAGCACAGGCGCTGGCATAAAAGGCCAGTGGCAAGCCGGGGTCGGTGGCCAGGATGATGGCCACGGCGGTGGCCACCTGGGCCAGCGTGGACAGCAGCAGCACCGCCGCTTCGGTGCTGGCCAGCCCGGTGCCGCTGTCGCCCAGCGCCAGCCGGCCGCCATAACGCAAATAGAACGTGGTCCACCACGACAGGCAGACCAGGAAGACCACTTCCTGCGTGGCGAAGACCAGCATCACCAGCCCGTAGTCGGCCGGCCCCAGTGCATAGGTCAGCAGCATCGCCGCGGCCAGCTGCGTCAGGGGGCCCAGCAGCTGGGCCGGCAGATAAAAAAGCGTGTGGCGAACTAGCAAGCCGCGCCCGCTTCGCCAGCTGGGGCTGGCCGGCCCGGGTGCGCGGGGTCGGCGTGGACGATGCAAAGCTCTGAGGCGAAGGCATCGGTCCGGTCGTCGAAGACCCGGCCGCGCGCGAACCACTGGTCGCGCGGGCGAAACCAGGCGGTGGGCGTGCTGGCGGTCTGCCGGGTGTCATGAACGAACAGCACAACGCCCTGACCCAGCAGATGCCGCGCCAGCGCACCGCGGTGGCGCAGCACCAGTGACTGGCTGTCGGCATAGACCAGCTGCGCCGCACGCAGCCCGCGCAGGCGGCCCAGCCGGCAGATCAATAACTGCGGTTGGCCCTGTGGCGGCTGCAGCACCAGCGGCAAGCACCCCAGTTCACGGTGCGCTTCAATCATCTCGCGCGGCGGCCCGGCATAGGCCCAGGGCTCGGCGGGCAGCAGGCTGCGCAAACGAGCACCATGCGCCGGATGCAGGCACTGCAGGGGCAACAGGTGCAGCGCCATGCCGCGGTTCAAGGGCTGGAAGCCAAACATCGGCAGCATCTTCTGCACTTCGGGCGTGGGTGTCAGGTCGGTGTAGACCGCGGCCTTGTCGGCCGTCACCCTGCGCAGCATGAAACCGGCACGCCAGCGGAATTCAGGGCGCACGTACCAGCTGCTGAGGTTGACGATGCATTCGCTGCTGCCGTCCGTGCGGCGGCGCAGGCTGGCCGGTGTCAGCAACACGCCCACGGGTTCATCGTCTTTCAGCATGAACCAGCCCAGGGGCACCCCCGCCTGCCGGTTGCCGCCATAGTGCTTCAGGCGCTGCAGCGCGGCGGCCCAGAAGGCGACGGGCCGGCCGGGAAAGCCCTCGTGCAGAAGCAATGCCGCCCGGGCGAAGTCGGTTTCGTCCAGCGGGCGCATGGGGGCAGTTTAGTTCGCTACTTTGTGAAGGACCGCAGATGATCCGGGCAAGCGTCGCCCGCCACCAGAGCAAGGCCCCACGCGCGCTGCGGATGAGGGGCCTGCAGGTAGCGCGGGCGTGGTGTTTGCACACCTGCGAGCCAGGGGCATGGGAAAGTGGTTGGAGCTTGCAGCCTGGGGCTGGGGCGAACGACCAGAGTGGGCCGATGGGCCCGAACGGGCCGAACGCAAAACTCCTGTCTCAACCGGCGCCGCCACCTTGGTCGAGCTTTTGCCGCTGCGCGCCAGTTCTGGCCCAGGCGCGGGGCTGGGAAGTGATGCGTTCCAGTGAGCGGTTGAATTCAAACGCGAAAACTGCGCCCAGAGCAACGTTGATGGCACGGCCGTGCCTGATCGCATGGCCGGCTTCGTCAAGCGCTGGCTCGACAACTTCGAGCCGCATCACAGTCCCAGGGTCTTTCGGACTTCTCCCCAGGGACTGGACCGGATCTCGCCACGGTCCAGCGCTTCCATGCGCCGCTCAGCTTCGGCAATCCAGGCAGCCTCGATGTCCGGGTCTATCGACTCTTCAAACGCCAGCTGCAGACGGACCAAGAGCAATTCGCGATCGTCAAGCGACAGCTTGGCGGCCTGGGCCAACAGTTCATCGACGGTCGGGTTCATGCAATGCTCCATTCCGGCTGAAGGGGTGCGGGCTAAAGCTTAGCGCGGCACGGCGTGCGGCAGTTGCTTGAAGGCAATGCTTCCAGCCACCAGGCGCGCCGGGCCCAGGCGGCAGGCTTCGCCGTAAATAACCTTGGGCCGGCATGCCCGCAGCTGCGGTGCGGCGCGGCCAGCACGGCCCTGGTCAGCACGTTGCCGCTGGCCGGGCGCTGGTCACCCAGCACGCCGTTGAACAGCAGGTAGCAGGCGGTGCCTTCGTGCGTGCCCAGCAGCGGCGTGCCGGGCGGCAGCGTGGCGAGCGCGGCGCCGGTTTTGTCGCCGTCTTCACCGAACAGCGGAGCACCCGGTTGCAGCAACTGAAAGCCGCCTCCGCCTTGCCAGTTCACTGCCGTGCTGATGCCGCCCCGTTCACCTTCCACCACCTTGCGCAGGCGTGGCAGGCAGTGGGTGACAGCGTGTCCGCCCATTTCGATGCCGATCCAGCGTCGGCCCATCTTGTGCGCCACGGCGGCAGTGGTGCCGCTGCCGAGGAAGGAGTCGAGGACGAGGTCGTTAAGTGCCCTGCACCAGCAGGTTGTGCGCCGCCGCCGCTGCGTTGCCCCCATATGGCGCTGCGGCGTGCGGCCGCTCCACGCGCCTGGGCACTTGCGCAGCGGTGCGAAAGGCGGCTTCGCGGTTTAGCCAATCCAGGGTGGGCATGGTTCAGGAATCGGGGCGGGGTGCCAACTCAACATTGAGCAGGGCGACGTAATCGCGGTAGGCAAACACACGGCCGCGCTGGCGCGCGGTGATTTCTTCCACCACACCCAGGCGCTGCAGGTGCGCCAAGGTCTTGTTCACGGTGGCCGGCGTCAGCCCGGTGGCAGCTCCCAAGGCTGCTGCCGTCACCACGGGTTGGCGCTGCAGGGCGTCATGCAGCGCCCAGGCCGATTTGGCTGCACGGCCCAGGTTTGCAATGCGCGCGCGATCTGCGGCCACCAGCGCCAGCAAGCTTTGCGCCGTGTGCACGGCCTGTGCCGCACTGGTGGCCACAGCTTCGGCAAAGAAGTCCAGCCAGCGCTCCCAGTCGCCGTGCAAGCGCACGCCATTCAGCAGTTCGTAGTACAGCGCGCGGTGCGCCTTGAAGAACAAGCTGGGGTACAGCAGCGGCTGGCTCAGCAGGCCACTCTCCACCAGTTGCAGCACGATGAGCAGGCGGCCCAGGCGGCCATTGCCGTCCAGGAACGGGTGGATGGTCTCGAACTGCACATGCGCCAGCGCGGCGCGCAACAGCGGCGACGTGGGTTCAGGCTGGTCGTGCAGAAAGCGCTCGAAAGCGTCCAGGCAAGGCGCCAGCTGGTCGGCCGGTGGCGGCACGAACACGGCATTGCCCGGCCTTGTGCCACCCAGCCAAACGGCCGAACGTCGAAATTCGCCCGGCGTCTTGCCC
>JBBQAW010000009.1:0-32890 GCA_038316815.1 Burkholderiales bacterium | reverse complement strand
GCGGTTTGCCTGCTGGCCTGGGCCTACTGTCGACGGCCCAGCTGGTTGACGCTGGCACTTTGGATCGGCGCCCTCGCCTCGCTGTACGTCATCAACCGCAACCTGTGGGCGCTCGCCGCGTTGCCGCTCATCTTTGCGGCCGGACAGGTCAAGATCAATGTGCCGCGCGGCCGGCTCGGCTTCTACGTGTACTACACGGCGCACCTGGCACTGCTCTGGGCGTTAGCGCGGCTGCTGTAACCGGATTCTCTACGGCTGCTTCGGGGGGACTAAATCGGGAACGTGGCCGGCAGGACCCGACCCATTGCTGCCCGCCACCGTGATCCGGTCGAATGTCAGGTCTACATTGGAAGCAGGCGTTGCGCGGTGCGGGCCTGCCTTCGCCAGATTGCGCAAGATGCGAGTCGACAGGCGCGACGATGGCCGGTGCTTCCGACCTCATGCTGCGTTCGCTGCTCGGCCGTATATCTTCGCTTTGCGGCGGTTAAACGAGCTGTCCGCGCACAAAGTGCTGGGCATGGGCTGGAGCCGGCGCCGATATCGGTGGTTTGCCAGCAGATTTGTGCTCCCCTTCATAGCGCTTGCGACAGAACTTCAGCCAGAGCGAACACAGTCAGTCGGCACGGGGCTTTCACTCTCTGGCGGCAACCCTCTGCGCCACCATCTCCATCCCGTACGCCAGGGCGTAGCTGCGCGCTTTAGGCTAGTGGTCCATCTTGTCGATGCAGTTGCCGTGTGCTTTTGCTGCGCCAGAAGTGAGGCATACACTTCAGCCACAACAGAAGAGCTCACCTATGAATAACCGCAGTAGCCAGCGCGGTAGTGGTCCAGTCACTTTGGAAGAAGTTGCCGCATTGGCCGGCGTGTCTCCCGCCACGGTGTCGCGCTTCCTCAACGGCACAGCCGTCGTCAGTGAACTGAAGAAGCAGGCGGTCGATAGGGCCATTGCGCGCTTGGGCTTCGTGCCCAACCCGGTCGCCCGCGGGCTCGCTGGTGGACGAACGCTCAGCGTGGGTGTGGTGACCCAAGCCATCGACAGCCCCTTTTACGGCGTGGCCCTGCGTGGCATCGAAGAAGAGCTGGCGGCTGCCGGCTACAGCCCGCTGTTCGTCAGTGGCCACTGGAATGCCGTTCATGAGGAGAATTGCATCGAGATGCTGCGGTCGCGGCGGGTCGACGGCATCATCGTTGTGACCGGCAGACTCAGCGACAGCGCACTGCGTGCTGCCGCAAGACAGCTGCCGGTGGTGGTGACCGGACGCGACCTGAAGGCGCCCAACCTGTTCTCGCTGAACTTCGACAACTTCGAGGGCGGGCGACTGGCTACGCACCATCTGATGGCTCTGGGCCACCGGCGCATTGCCTTCATCTCAGGCGACCCCGAACATCCCGACGCCGTCGAGCGTCAACGCGGCTACCGTGCCGCACTTGAAGCTGCGGGAGTTTCGTTTGATCCAGATCTGGTGGTGCCTGGCAAGTACTTCGAGCTCAGTGGCTTGGAGGCCGTGGAGCGCTTGATGCACGGCCGACAGCAATTCAGCGCCATCTTTGCGGCCAACGACCAGATGGCATGTGGAGCAGCGCTTGGTCTGCATCGCCGCGGCCTGCGCGTGCCGCACGACATTTCACTGGTCGGCTTTGACGACCTGCCGGCGTCGACGTATTCGATCCCGCCTTTGTCGACAGTGCACCAGCCGGTCTACGAACTTGGGCGACTGGCAGCGTCGGCCATGCTCGACTTGCTGCGCGGACGCGAACCGGCTGCACAGATGCCCTTGCCGCGGTTCATTCCGCGCGAATCGACACGGGCCGTGGTGGTTTGACCTGCCTGGGCGCGGTCCGCGCGGCAGATCTGGCCGGGCCCGTCAGCGGCCTGGGCAGCAATAACCCTGAGTGACGATTGAGGACCCGCGCCGTATAGTTTGAAAGCGCTTTCAGCTTACCGCCCAATCCAACAGAAATTGCGGTGTCAAGCGCGGAGAGGAAAGACGTGCCGCCACCACCGGAGTCGAACAGGATGAGCAGGGACAAACGCAGCGCCGCTACGGCGCGACGCTTCACTCACCGGTGGTTGCTGTCCTTGGTGCTGGGCACGATGCTGCTCCACGTAGCGAATGCGCAAGGGGCAGCCCAACGGCCAGCACCAGTACCACGAGAGCCACGAATCACGCTGACCGTGGCCGCCTTTCCGGCTGTGGACGAGATTGTCAAAGCCGCGATTCCGGCTTGGAAGCTGCGCCACCCGAACGTCGACATCAAGGTGGTGAGCCGCCAGTTTTCCGACCATCACACGGCCATGACGACGGCGCTGTCGACCGCGTTCTACCTGCCCGACGTGATGGCACTGGAGGTCGGCTACGTGGGTCGCTTTGCCCAGGGCGGCGGTCTCGAAGACTTGTCCAAACCACCGTTTGAGATCGGCAAGCTGGCAGCACGCTACGTGCCGTACGCGCTGGCCCAAGCCACCAGCCGCAAGGGTGCGGTGGTGGCCGCTCCCACCGACATCGGCCCCGGCACCTTGATTTACCGCACCGACCTGCTGGCCAAAGCTGGCGTGAGCGAAGCCGAGCTGACGCGGTCCTGGGAAAGCTACGTGGCTGCAGGCGTGAAGATCAAGGCCACCACGGGTGCCTATTTGCTGGCCCATGCGCGTGACATGAAGGACATCGTCATCCGCACCGGCATCCAGCCCGGTGAAGGCCTGTATTTCGACAAAGACTCGCGGGTGCTGGTCGACAGCCCACGCTTCGTGCGTGCCTTCGAGCTGGCGCGGGAGGTGCGCCGCAACAAGCTTGACGCTCGTGTCTCGGCCTGGTCCAACGAGTGGAGCGAAGGATTCAAACGCGGCACGCTGGCGACCCAGCTTTCAGGCGCTTGGTTGGCCGGCCATCTAAACAACTGGCTGGCACCGGGTACCCGTGGTTTGTGGCGCGCCGCACAGCTGCCCGAAGGTGCATTCGCCGCCTACGGGGGCACCTTCTTCGCCATCCCTCGCGGCTCCCCGCCGGCCAGCAAGCAACTGGCTTGGGAGCTCATCCAGATGCTGACTTTGGAGCGCGCCATGCAGATGGCGGCGTTCAAGTCGCAAGATGCTTTCCCGGCCGCCGTCGAGACCTACGACGACCCGTTTTTCGAGCAGCCGATAGCCTTCCTGGGCGGCCAGCAGGCGCGTGTGCTGTGGCGCGACGCTACCCGGCGCATCAACGCGGTAGACGTCCACAAACAAGACGCTTTTGCCGGCGAAGTCATCGACACCGAACTCGACAAGGTACTCGACCGCGGCAAAGACATTCCCAAGGCGCTAGCCGACGCCAAACGCCTGCTGCAGCAGCGCGCCACTCGCTGAACTTGCTCCACCACACGAGCGCCATGAAGCTGCCTAACGCCCTTCGCCTGACACCACGCATGGCGCCTTATGTCCTGATCAGCCCCTTCTTTCTGCTGTTCGCCATCTTCGGGCTGTTCCCGCTGATCTTCTCGCTGTATCTGGCCTTCCAGACCTGGGAGCCTACCGCCGGCCTAGCAGCGATGGAGTTCGTTGGCTTCGGCAACTTTGCGTTTGCACTGCGCGACGACTGGTTCTGGAAGTCGTTGGGCAATACCGGATGGCTGGCGCTTGCTTCCGGCGTGCCACAGCACTTGGTGGCGATCCCGCTGGCGGTGTTCATCCACACCAGCTTCAAGCGCGCGCGCGACGGCGTCATCGGCGCGTACTTCCTGCCTTACATCACCTCCACGGTGGCCATCGCCATCCTGTTCAGCTCGCTGTTCTCCACCGACTTTGGCTTGATCAACGTGGGTTTGAAAGCGCTGTTCGGCACGCAGCCCATCGACTGGCTGGGCCAGCCGGAAAACATCAAGCCCGCAATCGCGGTGATCGTGTTCTGGCGCTATGTCGGCTTCAACGTGGTCTTGTACCTGGCGGCTTTGCAGACCATTCCGAAAGACCTGTATGAAGCTGCCACGATGGACGGCGCTGGCCGCGTGCAGCAGTTCTTCTACATCACTCTGCCGAGCCTGAAGCCGATGATCTTCTTCGGCGTCACGCTCAGCATCATTGGCGGCCTGCAGTTGTTCGAAGAGCCCTTCATCCTGACCGGCGGCCGCGGTGGCAGCGACCAGGCGGGCATGACGACGGCGATCTACCTCTACCGCATGGCGTTCGACTTCAACGACATCGGCGCCGCCAGCGCGATGAGCTGGCTGCTGTTCTTCCTGATCGCGCTGTTGACGTGGCTGACCAACAAGGCCTTCGCGTCGAAACGGAGCTCGGCCGCATGAGGACCGATCGCCTCGCCCCGTGGGCTGCCTACATCGTCGTCGCCATCGGCGCGCTGATCATGCTGGCGCCGTTCTACTTCATGTTTGTCTTCGCGACGCATTCACGCACCGAGATCTTCAGCCTGCCGCCGCCGATGTGGTTCGGCGACGACTTTCTGGCCAACTTGAAGATCCTGACCGAGCGCATCCCGTTCTGGCGCAACCTCGGGTGGAGCCTGTACGTGGCCATCGCCTCCACCGCACTGACCTTGCTGTTTTGCAGCATGGGCGGCTATGCCTTTGCAATGTTCGAGTTCCGTTACAAGAACGCGCTGTTTGCGCTCGTGCTCGGAACGATGCTGCTGCCCTCGTTCATGAACATGATCCCGACCTTCATGATCATGGACGCACTGGGTTGGATCGACCAGCCTCGTGCTTTGTATATCCCAGGCGCGGCTAGCGCTTTCGGTATTTTCTTGATGCGGCAGTTTGTCGTAACGTCCATTCCAAAAGACTTGATCGAGGCAGCACGCATGGACGGATGCAGCGAAGTCGGCATCTACGCGCGCATCGTGTTGCCGCTGTTGAAGCCTGCCCTGGGCACGCTCGGGCTCATCACCTTCATCTCCAGCTGGAACAACTTCATCGGCCCCTTGATCGTCATGCGAAGCCCCGAGAACTACACCTTGCCGCTAGCCCTGCGCAGCCTGCAAAGCCCCGTCAACACCGAATGGGGTGCGTTGATGACGGGATCGGCCATCGCCACCTTGCCGCTGCTGGTGCTGTTCGTGTTTTCGTCGCGGCAGCTGATTTCAGGCTTGACCAGCGGCGCAGTGAAGTGATCACCCCGACCATGCCTTTTCGTTTCCCGCCCGATTTCGTTTGGGGTGTGGCTACCAGCGCCTTCCAGATCGAAGGCGCTGCCCATGCAGACGGTAAAGGCCCGTCGATCTGGGACCGGTTTTGCGAGGTGCCAGGCGCCATTGCCGACGGCAGCAACGGTGATGTCGCCTGTGACCATGTGAAGCACTGGCCCGAAGATCTGGACATCGCGGCAAGTCTGGGCGTACAGGCCTACCGCTTTTCGGTCAGCTGGCCCCGCGTGCAGCCCAGCGGCAGTGGAGCCTGGAACAGCCTGGGCCTTGACTTCTACGAGCGCCTGGTCGACGGCATGCTCGAACGCGGCCTGCGGCCCTACCTCACGCTGAACCACTGGGACCTGCCGGACACGCTGCAAAGCCAGGGCGGCTGGGCATGCCGCGACACCGTGCACCGTTTTGTTGAGTACGCCATTGGCGTCAATGCTCGGTTGGGCGACCGCATTGCCGCCATCACCACGCACAACGAACCCTGGGTCATCGCCACTCTCGGCCACGAGAGCGGCCATTTCGCACCGGGTGTGCAAAGCCGCGCGACGGCGATGCAGGTGGCGCACCACCTGCTGCTGAGCCACGGCTTGGCACTGCAGGCCTTGCGCCTTGAAGGCTGCGCCGCGGACCTGGGCATCGTGCTGAACCTGGCGCCGGTGCAGCCAGCCACCAACGCAGAAGCCGACCGCACGGCAGCCAGGCTGGAGGACGGCAAGCTGCTGCGCTGGTACATGGACCCGTTGTTCCTGGGCCAGTACCCGCAAGACATGTTGGCGCACCTGGGTGCCGACTGTCCACGCGTGGAGGCTGGGGACATGGACGACATCGCCACCCGCATGGATTTCCTGGGCATCAACTACTACTCGCGCAATGTCGTCAGCGCCAATGGGCCGTGGGACGTGCACAGCAGCGGTCGCCCCGTCACCGCGATGGGCTGGGAGGTCTACCCAGAAGGTCTGACCGAGTTGCTGCTGCGCGTCTACCGCGACTACGCCGTGCCGCCGATGTACGTGACCGAAAACGGCAGTGCCTTCGTCGACGTCTTGGTTGCTGGTCGCGTGCATGACCCAGAGCGCTGCCGCTACATCGAACAGCACATTGCAGCCGTCGGGAATGCCATGCAACAAGGCGTGCCGATGGCGGGGTACATGGTCTGGAGTCTGCTGGACAACTTCGAATGGGCCTCGGGTTACGCCAAGCGCTTTGGCATCGTGCACGTCGATTACGCCACGCAGCAGCGCACTCTGAAAGACAGCGCGCTGTGGTACCGCGACTTCCTGCGCCAACAGCACCTGCAGCTTGCTCAGGATGGGCCGGGTTTGCACACACTTGAACAAGAAGCCGTCGTGGCGGGAGTCTGAAATGGGCCAGGTCAGCCTGCATGGCATTCGCAAAAGCTACGGCACCGTCGACGTCATCAAGGGCGTTGATCTCGACGTGAATGACGGCGAGTTTCTGGTCTTCGTCGGTCCCTCCGGCTGTGGCAAATCGACCATCCTGCGCATGATTGCAGGTCTGGAAGACATCACCAGTGGCGACCTGATGATCGACGGCCAACGCGCCAACGGCATGCGTCCAGCCGACCGCGGCGCTGCCATGGTGTTTCAAAGTTACGCCCTGTACCCGCATATGACTGTGGCTGAGAACATGGGCTTTGCGCTGAAGATGGCAGGCGTCAACCGGGCTGATCGCGAAGAGCAAGTCAAGCGCGCCGCCGAGGTGTTGCGCATCACCGACCTGCTGCAACGCACACCGAAGGAGCTGTCGGGTGGCCAGCGTCAACGTGTCGCCATCGGCCGCGCCATCGTGCGCAAGCCGAAGGTTTTTTTGTTCGACGAACCGTTGTCGAACCTGGATGCGGCCTTGCGCGTGAATATGCGCATCGAGCTGTCTCGACTGCACAAGGAACTGGGCACGACGATGATCTACGTCACCCACGACCAGGTCGAAGCCATGACCATGGGCGACCGCATCGCCGTGTTCAACAAGGGCCATATCGAACAGCTGGGCGAGCCTATGACGCTCTATAACCGTCCAGCGAACGAGTTCGTGGCGGGCTTCATCGGTGCGCCAAAGATCAATGTGATCGACAGGCCGGCGGGTGCCGCGAAGGGTCCGCACCGTTCACTGTGGGACGCGCTGTGCCCGCCAGTCGGCGCGCAGCGTGTGGGCCTGCGTCCCGAGCATGTGCGTCTGACCGATCCTGGCAGCGGCGTGCCCGCGCATGTGGTGTTGGCCGAGCACCTGGGCGATACGTCGATTCTGCACTTGAAGGTCGATGGGGTCACCGACTTGCTCAACGCCAAGATCGGCATCGAAAGCGAGGCGGTTAAAACAGGACAGGCTGTGGGCCTGATCGTCGATCCCAAGTGGGCCTTGGGTTTCGATGCAGGCGGCAAGTTGATCGGATGAAAGCGTCAGGCACCTTGCCGTCAGCGCGCCGCAAAGGCTGGAAGCTGGTTTGGCGGGATGAATTTGAAGGCGATCGCGTCGACAGCACGAAGTGGGACCACGACATCGGGAACGGCTTCTTCCACTACGCCAGTAACAGCTGGATTCCCGGTTGGGGCAATGAAGAGCTGCAGTACTACACCGCCGAATCCAGTAACGTGTCGGTGAAAGACAGCGTGCTGACCATTCGCGCCGTAAAGGAATCGCTGCACGGCTGCGGCTACACGTCGGCGCGCTTGAAGACACGCAAGCGTGACGGCACGCCGCTCTTCACCCAGTGCTACGGCCGCTTCGAATTCCGCGCCAAAGTGCCTTGGGGCAAAGGCCTGTGGCCAGCGCTATGGATGTTGCCGCAGGATGATGTTTACGGTGGCTGGCCAGCGTCGGGTGAGATCGACTTGATGGAGATCGTGGGCGAAAAGCCGCACGAGGTGTTGAACAGCATCCACTTCGGTTCATCGGGGCCTGCCGCGCGGCAGCTCATCACCCATAGCCATCCGCTACCCGAACAAGGCAGCGTCGCCGACTGGCATGTCTACGCCACCGAGTGGGAGCCGGGTGAAATTCGCTTCTATGTGGATGATGTTCACACCAGCACGTGCACGCACTGGTGGAGCTCCAGCAAGCTTGATGAGGCTACCGGCATCGGTGCCGTGGCAACGGGCACGCGCGATCTCAACTCATGGCCAGCGCCTTTTGATCAGCCCTTCTTCCTGGTAATGAATGTGGCCGTGGGCGGTAATTTCCCCGGGTTGCCTGATGCGCAAACGGTATTCCCCGCCGAATTGGCGGTCGACTACGTTCGTGTCTACGAGAAAGTCGGCGCCAACAGCGAGGCCAAGCCCATCGGCAAAGGCCGTTTCCCATGGCAAAAAAGGGCGCGCTGACCAAGCTCCATCCACTTCGGACATGGCTATGAACCCCAACTCTGCCCCGCCCTGGGCCACACACGCGCCAGCCACTTCCGCATCCAGCCCTCAATCGGCAGGCAGCGGCCCGATGGGACCGCTGAGCGACGATGGTGGCAGCCATCAGGCTGACCCACCAGCGCTGTCGTTGACTGAACAATCCGCGCTGGTCGATGAGTTCCGCGCAGTGATGAGCGCTGGCATCCATGGCTTGTGTTTCAGCCCTTACCTCGAAGGTCAAGCGCCCGGCACGCAAGTCGGTGCGGCGCAGATTCGCGAGCGGCTGCAGTTGGTGCGGGCGCACACCGGCTGGATCCGCACGTTTTCCTGCACCGACGGCCATGAGCAAACACCGCGGATCGCGCATGAACTCGGCATGAAGACCCTGGTCGGTGCCTGGCTGGGCACTGACGCTGCCATCAACGAACGCGAGATCGAAGGCGTCATTACGGTGGCCCGCGCCGGCCACGCCGATATCGTGGCTGTCGGCAACGAAGTGCTGCTGCGCGAGGACATGTCCGAAGAGCAACTGCTGGCCTGCATCCAGCGCGTGAAGGACGCGCTGCCGGGCGTGCCGGTGGGCTACGTTGACGCGTACTACCTGTTCGAGAAGCATCCGCGAATCACTGCCGCATGCGATGTCGTGTTGACCAACTGCTATCCGTTCTGGGAAGGCTGTCCGCGCAAGGATGCTTTGGCCTACATGCAAAGCATGGTGCAGCGCACGCGCGCCGTGGCTGCCGGCAAGCGCGTGGTCATCAGCGAAACGGGCTGGCCCGATCAGGGCAGCAATTTCCACGGTGCTGTGCCGTCGGTCGAAGGCGCCATGCGCTACTTCATCGACACCATGCGCTGGGCGCAGGCGGATGGGATCGAGGTCTTCTACTTCGCCGCGTTCGATGAGGCCTGGAAGGTGGGCGCCGAAGGCGATGTGGGCGCCTTCTGGGGCCTGTGGGACAAACACGGGCAGCTTAAATTCGCATGACGCTCAGCCGATTGAATTCAATGCGTAGCCATGCGCTGCCCAGAGGCCGAGCCATCTGTTATTCGGGCTACCGCGATGGGCAAAACCCGGGCGACAAGACCTACCCGTCAAAGGATGAAATCCTGCAAGACCTGCTGCTGATGCAGCCGCATTGGCGCTTGCTGCGCCTGTACGACTGCAGCCTGCACGCCGAGCGCGTGCTGGAGGTGATCCGCCGCGACGGTCTGGATTTTCAGGTGCTGCTGGGCGCCTATATCGGTGCCGAGATGAACAACTTCGGCTGCCCTTGGGGTGCCACCTACAGCGAAGAACAGTTGGAAGCCAGCATCGCAGAGAACGAGGCTGAGGTGGGCCGGCTGATCACGCTTGCGGGAGCCTTTGCCAACAGTGTGTTTGCGGTCGCGGTGGGCAACGAGGCCACTGTTGACTGGACGGACCATTTCGTGCCCGTACACCGCATGCTGGAGCATGTGCGGCGGGTCAAAACGGAAGTCAGGCAGCCTGTCACGTTCTGCGAAAACTACGTGCCCTGGCAGAACAAGTTGCGCGAGTTGGCTGCCGAGCTCGACTTCATCTCGCTGCACACCTACCCGGTGTGGGAGTACAAACACGTGCATGAGGCGCTGGACTACACGCGCGAGAACTACGACAGCGTCAAGCGCCTGTACCCGGACAAGCCGGTGATCATCACCGAGGCCGGCTGGGCCACCAATTCCAACGGTCGCGGCATCCAGCCGCACAACACCTCGCAAGATCTGCAAGACATCTACCTGCGCGACCTGCTGGCCTGGACCGACGAGGCCGGCATCCTGTGCTTTGTGTTCGAGGCCTTTGACGAGCCTTGGAAAGGATCGCTCGACCCGATGGAGCCCGAGAAGCACTGGGGCCTGTTCACGGTCGAGCGGCAGCCGAAGAAGGTGATGCGCGACTGGCCGGCGCGGGTGGGTGCCTGACTTCTTGGGTGATCTTTGTCCCAGGCTCTCAGTGGCCTTTGAACGCGATCTCAGCCTCTGCTTCCAGCACAGCGCATGCCTCGAAGCTTCGGTCTGGACAGTCCTGCCAGCCCGCCGCCGTCCGTACCCGCAGGCGTGTTGCCGGCCCGCGCCGCCAACGGCAAGGCAGGTGCGCGTAAGTGAAGCTCAATGTTTGGCCGTCGGCCACTTCGGACTCGTCCAGCAACACCGGGTCGAAGTGAACCTTGCCGCCACGCACGCGCAGACCCAGTTCGCCCCAGCGGGTCAAGATTTCCTCCTTGACCTGGCCAGTCATGCCCGGCTGCTGGGCACCGCCTTCGCCTGCCGTATGGCTGTAGGGGTCGGCCGGGAACGCGCCGTAGGCCGCAGCGGTCTTGCGGTATCCCAGGCCGTCGCGCACACGGCGGTAGAAGGCGATCAGCGCTGGCAGTTCTGGTGCGCCTTGGTCCAGGGCCAGAAAGACGTTGTCTTGCACTGCCAACAGCAGCTTGGCCACCATGTGCCAGTAGATGCAACCCAACCCTTCATAGCCGAACATCGTGCCTGAACGGCCGGTGAAGGCCTGGTGATTGAGCACGCGTTCGTAGGCCTGTACCAGCGGATGCAAGCTGGCCCCCAAGTCCGCGCCAGCGGCGTTCAAGTCGGCGCTGTTGGCTAACGCAGGGGCGAAGCGGACGACGCCGTCGCTTTGCTGCTGAAGCAGGTCGCCACGGCCTGCTGCCAGCAGGGTTTGGACAATGGGCAACGCCAAGGCGTCGGCATCCAGGCAGTTGCGTTGCAGGAAGCCGGGCAGCAGCCGATCAGGGTAGAGCAAAAAGCTCTTCTGTCTGACGCAGTACATCGGGCTGGCGAACAACGCTTCGAGCAGGGCCACGGCTTCATACAGAGGCAGGTAACCGCAAGACAGCAGCGAAACTTGGCCTTCGAGCATGGGATACAAGTGACCGACTTCGGCTTGCCCAGCCGCGAAGTCCACCACGTTGTAGCTGTGGTACAGACTGTCTTCGCGGCGGTTGGCTGCCAGGCTGGCGTCTACCAGCGGCAGCAAGGCGCCGGCCATGGCGGCCAGCAGGCCTGGGGGGGCCACGGCCGCAGTTCGCCCGGCCGCGCCGCGATAGGCCTGGGTGCGCCACGGATCGGCCCACGTGCCCGCTGCGGAGACAAACGCGTGCCGCGCTACCGGATCGTGTACCGCCTGCAGCGGCGTGACTTGCAACAAGTCATGGAATTGGTGCAGCGCGTGTAGCGTGGCTGCGGACAGGGTGAACGGCTGAGCGGCTACTGGCAGCTCGGTCAGGAACACCAAGAACCGGCGCAAGTGGGCCAAGGTCACCACCGACAGGCCATGGCCGGCCAGTGCGTTGTTGGCGTCGTTCCATTCCGGGCGCTGCGTGTGCAACCACAGGCCTCCGCCAGGTACCAGACTGCCGGCTTTGGCCAGCAAAATGATGGCCAGCTTCTCGCCCATCGTGGCCAGTACCGGCAAGCCGTCGTCGCCGCAAACGCGCAAGCCATCGCGGCCGATGTGCGCTGCGCGCGTCTGCGCGCTGGTGTGCGCGGCCATGTCGAACTGGATGCTGGCCTTAGGGTGCAGCAGTTGTTCTGCGTGAGGGTTCAGCCGGTAGGGCACGTCGGCAAAACTGAAGAGTGCGTGGTCCCAATGCGCGGTGATGAAAGTCGGGTCGTTCGCTTGTTGTGCCTCTAGCAGGCGCAACAGGTAGATGATTTGGTGGTCGCCCCAATAACCGATTTGACTCCACGGGTTTCCTGCCTCGGGCACTTCCCAGTCGATGCCGTCGCGTCCGATCCGGTAGGGGTTATAGCCATCGGGTGTCATCGCGCCCAGGAAGGTGGTGATCATCGAACCCAAGTAGGCGGGTTCGGTCGTTGCAAGCGCTTCCCAGTTTTGAAAGATGTCCCGCCAGTTGCCCTGGTAGTTGACGACACGCTGGCCAGAGGCGTCGCGCATCTTGATGGAGAACTTGTTCCACGGCCTGCTGGGGTCGCCATGGCGGCGGCTGAAGCTGAGCGGCAAATACTCCAGCACCAGCCGCTGAATTTGTGGGCCCAATTCGGCGGCGGCTGAAAGAGCCTGCGCGCGATCGATCTCTTCTGGCCAGCCGGCGGCTGCCCTGCTCAGCGCCTCGCCCAGCGCTCGATGGCGCATGCGAACGAAGGCCAGCAGGTCTTTGCGGTCGAACAAGGTTCGGTTGACGAACACGCCGCCGCGCATGATGTTGAACAACACATTGGCGCGGTGGTGTGCAGCAGCCATGCGGTCGCCAGATCGCTGCAAGCCATCGGCGTGGGCCAGCAGTTCGTCAACACCCGCGTCATTGCGGCCCAAAGCGGCATGAATCGCGTCAGGGGTTAGTGCGCCTGCGGCCAGGCGTTGGGCCAGCTCAAAGGATTGCACTTGCGACTTCGGGCCATCCAGCACCAAGTGCCATTGCAGCGAGCTTGGAGCAGGCGCTACTGAAGCAGCAGGCGCATCGGCTGAAAGCAAGGCATCGAACTGCACCAGCCAAGCACCGCGCCGGCCACGCGTCAGTGTTTCGGCCTGCACGGCGCCCGTGCGGCAAAAGTCGGCCACCTGATGGCTGGACAGCAGGGTTCGCGTTTCTTGGGGCAGGCCCGCATGCCAGGCCACCAGCGCCAAGAACGATTCCTTGGGCTCGGCGCGGTCCCAGATCTGCGCGTACAACGTGAACAGACCCAGACGCCCTTCGGCCACCGATTCGTTCCACTTGTAGGCGTCGGTCAGGCTGCTCATGGTGCTGGCCTGTTCGAAGTTAACCCCGGGCGGCACCAAGTTCAACAGGCCATCGAGCACACGCACCCGCACTTCCCCGTGCAAGGCTTGCAGACGCACTGTGCGCACCAGGCCCAAGTCAGCCGAGGTGGACCATTCCTGTTCGAAAGCGAGCCGTCCTGAACGGTGCTCTTCACGCAGCCGCAGCCGCGTGCCCGAGAGGTTCTTCCACACCGAACGACTGCCCGCGCTGCCGTCCAGTTGTGGCGCAAAGGGTTGCCACAGCTGGTCTGCGCCGCCTTCAGGGTCGTTGATCAGCAACCAGCTGCGCGGCCCCGTGTGTTCCCATCGGCGATGAATCTTGTCGACCGTTTCGTACGGAAAGAACGCGCCATCTGCGTCACGCCGGCCAGCAGCCAGCGAACCCGCAGTGGATACGAAGGCCCAGAGGTCGCTGTCGCTGGACAGGGCAATGAAGAAGGGCTGAAGCACATCGATGTCATCGATGCGGTACCAGGTTTCGTCGCCCTCTTCAACAAACCCGCCAATTATCACTGACCAACAAATCTGACATCGTCAAAGTAGTAGGTCCGGGTGCCCGGCATGGCGTCGTAACCGGCGTCGCCCAGGCCATAGTCGAAGAAGATGTTGACCTTGTTGAAGAGCTTGGTCAGGTTCAACTGTGAGGTTGGGCGGTAGGCCGGGCTATTGGGGTCGGTCACATAGCCGGTTGGGCCTGGACCGCTGGGCACGAAGTGCATGCCCGCTGGCCCGAACTCGAAGGTCAACGTTTCCCACGTGTTGGCGCGCGAGGTGAAGGCGTCGACTTCGCTGTTGAAGTCGGGGCGCCCAGCTTGCTCGACCTTCATCCGGACGCGAATACCCGCGTAGGCGCTGTAGACCCGCACCGACATCTTGGTTGCGCCCAGAGAGAACGGAATCGTCGGCACCGCGTCGTTGGGCTTGCGCTGCACCGATGTTCCGGCAAAGACTTCGCCCGCGTTCTTCACCACCTTGGCTGACTTGCCGGTCCTCGTGCCATCGACCGGCAAACCGTCTGAGGTCCCCACCAGCGTGGAGTTCTCTGCCCCGCCAAAGCCCAACATCACGGAAGGCTGCGACTGGGTGTTGTCGAAGTTGCGCTCGTCGAAGTTGACCAGCACGGTGTTGGTAGCAGTTCCAGTGAGGAAGGTGACGTCGTCGAAGTAGTAGGTCTTGCCCGTGCCAACCCGGCCAAAGTCGAAAAAGATCGTTGCCTTGTTGTAGGTGTTGCTGAGGTTCAAGACCGGTGTGCCCGAAGCCGCGTTGGCGAAGTCGAAGGTCATGGTCTGCCAGCCTACCGCCGTCGTGATGGCTTCGGTTTCCACCGACTTGGCGCCGTTGGCCACGTCTTCCACCTTCAGTCGAACGGGGATACCAACGTCGGGCGACCACACGCGCGCGGTGAGCCTGGTCGCCGTGGCGGAGAAGGGGATGGGCTGAAAGCCTCCGTTGGCCACCGTGATGACCGTGGTGCCGCAGTAGAAGGGCACCCCGCTGCCCGGTTTGAGGACCCTGCCCACTTTGTTGGTGCCGCCCGCCGGGTCATTCACCAAGGTGGAGTCCCAGCAGCCTTCGAAGCCTTGCAACGCTGCACCGGGTTCGTCCAGCGTGGCAATGGTGAGAGGGGCCGAGGCGCCCCCCCCGCCGGTTGCTCCGCCTGCCAACAGGGTGATGTTGTCGATGAAGTAATCCTGCCCCGTGCCCACTGCGCCCAGATTGGGCAGGATGGTGAAGCGCGTGTAGGACTTCGTCAGGTCAACAGTATTGAAGACCCAGGTCAGGGTTTGCCAGCCCGCCACGACGCCGCTTGTCGGTTGCGTGTCGCCGGTTCCAGCGTTCTCGGCGAACTCGGCCTTCACCACAAACGGAATGCCAGCGGTCGGCGAGAACACGCGTGCCGTGATCGTTTTGCGCGTGGCCGAGAACGGGATGGCGGGAACGGCCACAAAGGCGCCAGCGAACAGTTCACCGCCCGGTCGGGTGATCTTCAAGGCGTTGCCTGTGCCGCCCGTGGGTGAGGCGCCAATGGCGTAGCCGGCACCGCCAAATTCGAAGATCGCTGGCGGCGTGGCTTCGTCGAATGTCGTCAGCACGGTGTCCACACCAGCCGGCGGTGGCGTTGCAGCTGCAGCCGCGGGCTGCAGGGTGATGTTGTCGAAGTAGTACTCCTGCCCCGTTCCCACAACGCCAAGGTTGGGCAGGATGGTGAAGCGGGTGTAGGCCTTGGTCAGGTCCAGACCACTGAAGACCCAGGTCAGGGTCTGCCAGCCAACGACGACTGGTGTCGTCGGGAACGTGTCCACGGTGCCGGTGTTGGCGCCGAATTCGGCTTTCACGACCATGGGAATACCAGCGGTGGGCGAATAAACGCGCGCTGTGATGGTCCGGCGATTGGTTGAAAAGGGAATCGCTGCGGTCGTGACGTAGGCACCGGCAAAGAGATCACCGCCAGGTCGAGTGATCTTCAGTGCGTTGCCGGTACCGCCAGAAGGTGCGGGGCCAATGGCGTAGCCGGCACCGCCAAACTCAACAATCACCGGGGGTGTCGCTTCGTCGAAGGTCGCCAGTACGGTGGTTCCGACGGGTGCAGGCGTAGGCGCAGGGGCGGGTGTCGGCGCAGGTGTTGGCGCGGGCGCGGGCACAGGCGCAGGTGTCGGCGCGGGCGCGGGCACAGGGGTGGGCGCGGGCGCCGGCGTTGCCGTAGGTCCCGGCGGCGGTGATGCAATCGCAGCCGTGCGCGGAGGCTCCGCATCGCCACCGCCGCAGGCGCTCAACAACAGTGAGCTGAGCAAGGTCAGCGCGATAAGTCGGGTCTGTTTGTTCTGCGGGCTCATGGCGGATCTTTCAATGGCTCGATGAGAGACTGGCATCGACAGTGGGTGTGCAAACTGGGCGTTTTGCTGTCGGCCCACCAACGTGGGATGCAGGTGGCTGGATTCGTCCGGGTCAGGTCCATCCTGAAAGCGCTTTCAACGTAGGATAGTCAGTCGGCACCACTTTGGCAATGTTCGGGGCGCCTATCGGCTTCCCTAAACCTGGCTGTCGGTCGCTGGTCAAGATTGCACGGCCTGGCTGGCGCCGCAGGCTGCGCGCCGGACGAGGTGGCGCAAGACATGGCTACTGTGCTCGCTCCAAGACGCCAGGAGCCACCGTCAGCACCTTGCCGTCGCTGAAGCGCACCTGTTTCGACGTGGATGTGGCGTTGAAGGCCAGGTAGGTCTTGCGCCCATCCGGACGCTTGAAGACTTGGAACAACGGTGTGTCGGCAACCACGCTGAAGTCGGGGGTGCCCATCTCGTTCAAGCTCAGCATCCAATGCAGTGCGTGCGTGCGAGTGTCGCCCAGTTCAACGCTGCCATAACGGTCCCACTGCGCCAGCGCCGCCACCGGGTCGGCCAGCGCCAGGTACTTGGCGAAGATGTCCTGCCAGATGTCTTTGGGCGGCGGGTTGGGCGGAAACTTTCCACGTGCCTCATAGGTCTCTGTGTTGGCCTTCAACATCGCCATGTTGCGCTTGATGAAAGCCGGGTCGCGGCCCAGGTAGGTCGAGAAGCCGGCTATCGGCAACAGGTTGATGCCGTGGATCTGGCGCGGCTCGTCTGTCCACCACGTGTTGTGTGAGTACTTGCCGCCGAACAGCATGCTGACTTCGACGTTTTTGTACTCGGGCGCGAAAACCAGCCCGTGGATGTCGAACCAGTAATGGTTGATGGACTCGACTTCGGTGGTGTAAAGATAGATGCCGAGATCTCGCAATTCGCGGTTGCCCGTGTGCTCGCCCCATAGGATCAGCCCAGCCCAGGCGTTGAGCGCCTCTGACGACGACTCCTGGTTATTGCCCCATTCGCCCAGGCCCACACCCGACGCCCATGAGTGCCCCTCGTAGGGATCGAAAGTGCGCAGGAACGGGAAGTCGGCACGGCCACGCTCGGGCGTAGCAATGTCAGCGATGAGCAGTTCCACCATCGCGCCCCATTTGTCCTTGGCGGCCCAGGCGGGGTCGCGCAGCGCGACCTCTGCCGCAGCGCGAATGAAGTATCCATAGTGGAAGTGGTGGTCGTTCATCTGCTCCACAGCAAAGAACTCGTCCGGGTAGCTGACCACCGTGCCCAGCGACTTGTCGTAGTGGAAGTAGCTCCTGTTGCTCTGACCGCTGAACCAGAACTCCATGCGCTCCTTGACCATCTTCAGAACCTGGTCGCGCCCTTCCAAGTTGCCCTGCTGTTCAGCCACGCTGGCCAGTTGAACCAGTCGCGTCAGGCCTTTGCCCTGCCAGTAAGCACTGGTGCGCCAGTTGTCGTTGTTCTCGCGGCCGGGGATCAACTCGCGACGCCGACGCAGGTCGGCCTTCAGCACGTCGGCGAGCTCATCCAGGCGAGGGCCCTGTTTGAGGCCGGGCCAGTAGGGAACGAAGCCCTGGTAACGCAATTCGGTCTTGAACTGCGACGCCGCCAGCAGCCTGATCTTGCCGCGGATGCTGTCGTACGAGGCCAGCAGCTTGCCGGCCACTGAGGGGTTGTTGAACCACTGGTGCGGGTACAGGCCGATCAGCGGGCCGTTGTCGGCCCCTTCCATGACGCGCGTGGTGAGCTTGAAGGTTGTCTCCACGATGCTGGTCGATTGCTCATAGCGCCACTCCACGCGCGTGTCCTGCACGAAGGCGTAGGCGTGGCGGAGCAGCAACTGCAAGGTCTCGGGCTTGTCGTCGGGCAGCGCGGTGGCAGAGAAGTAGCCTGCGCCGGCGGGCAAGCGTCCGATCCATTCGCTGGGTGACACCTGCTCCCAGCGCACACCGGTGGGGCCGAAGACGGCGTAGGACTTGCCCTTGACTTTCAGGCCCAGCACACGGGCATCCGCGCCCGTGTCGATGCGCTCGGCCGGTGCAGGTAAGCGCAGCCGCACGTCGCCGCGCGATAGCTGGAAGTAGGCGTAGGGGCTGGCATGGGCCACTGTCGCAAGCAACTGGTCGGCGCCGCGGGCCATCACGATGTCGATGGCCCAGTCGGAGGCCTTGGCCAGCTTCGCCGGTCCGGGCTCGAAGGCCACTGGGGAGAACACCAGCGCATCGCGGTGCGGGTAGTGGATCTCGACATCGCGGCGTTCGGTCGGCACGACCTCCTTGCTCGCCAGCGCCATCTCAAAGCCGGCCGGCGTGGTCTTGAAGGTCAGCGGATGGGCAAAGATGGGATCAGGCTTGGGGCTGAAGATCAGCGTCGAGTACCACTGGTTCGTCTGCGCTGCCGTGGCCAACAAGGCCTCGGTGCGCATCGGCGCCGAAGGCGCAGGGCGGTCCTTGCCCTTGGGCGCCAGGAAATAGGTGCCAGCGCCAGCCTGAACCGGCTGGGCCCCTGCGGAGGCCAATGCCAGCACGCCACACACCAGTACCAGCCCACGGGCAAAAGTTAGTTTCATGTTGGGTACTCTCGCGCAAAGCATGCCGATCATTGTTTCTGAAATCGCTTTCAACAATGGCGCATGTTTACCCGAACGCCGACCGAAGACGAGTTCAGGCAGCAACGCCTATCCAAGCCCGGGAATTGCAGCAGACGGCAGCCCGCTCCTCTACGCACACACAGGTGAGTCCCGGCTTGCGGGAAAACACCCGCATCGTCCGCGTTGACGCCAAGGACGGTCGCCAATTATTCTCTGAAACCGCTTTCAGCCATTGTTCTTGCCCCCCATGCACACACCTCTGCCCGCTGACAGGTCTGAAACCCTCTGCCTGAGGCCTGCAACACCGGCCATGTTCCGCGGGTTCGGCCGCTGGAGCCTGCTGGTTGCGGGGCTGGTCTGCAACAGCGCTGCCAGCGCCATTGATTACGGCCCCTTCACGCTGAACGGATTTGTCAAATACGAACTGAGTCACGGCAGCAAAGTCTGCGTTGGCTGCCAGCAGTTCCCGGCTGAAAACCGTGAGCGCCCTTGGGCAGACGCCGTCGTGCCCGGACAGCCATTTGGCGACAAGGGCGGGCGCATTTCATTGGCTCAACCCTACCTCGGCGTCAAGTTCGATCTGCCGAAGGGCTTCAAGGTGGCGGGCCTGCTCAGCCAGCGCTGGCGCGACGGCAAGATCGACATCCCTGGCGTCTGGTACGAAAGAAACCTGGCGCTGAGCCACGAGGACTACGGCAGCGTCCGCGTCGGGGCCTTTCCGAGCCGCGCCTGGGCCTTCGCAGACTTCCCGTTCGGCAGCGATTTCGGCGGCGGCGACACCTGGGCTTCCAGCGGTGCCGGCTACGGCCTCAACACCAACGCGATCCGTTACACCGCACGAACTTTTGATGTGTACAACGGCGACCTGGTGCTCGAAGTCACCTGGGACCGTGGCCGGACCGAATTCAAGCAGAACAAGCCACACTTCATTGAAGTCTGGGCGCGCTACTACCGGGGCGACTTGAAGCTCGATGCGATGTACCAAGACAGCAAGAACGGACCGCCCAGTTCCTGGGGTCATGCGCCGTTCACGGGCTTGTTCTACGACAGCCAGTACGACAGCAAGATTGGCAGCTCAGGCCAGAGCATGGCCATGATGATGGGGCGCTACCAGCTCAACTCGAACATCGAACTTGGAGCGGGCCTGCGCCGCAACCGCTGGAGCGGGGCCTACGCGGTGTGCATCGACTTCATCGACGGCCAGTGCCGATACAACAACTTCTTCAACGTCGACTTCTTCGGCAAAGATGCCAACGGCATTAGTAGTCCGGGTTACGCGGCCACCTCATACGACCTCACGATGGGCGCGCGCTATCTCACGGGCCCCTGGAGCGCCTCGTTGGGCATGGTCTATCTTGGCAAAGCCAGTACGGACAACCCCTACGAGCGCGGGCAAAGCAATTCCCTGATCAAGACCACCCTTGGAGGTGGCTACAACTTCGGCAACGGCTTGGTGGCATTTGTCAGTGTCAGCGCGTCCGCTTACAGACTGCAGCCACAGAACTGGGGTTGCAACATCATTCAAGACCGCCCCGCCGGGAGCTGCACACTGGGCCCCATGTCGTGGCCTGACAACGTAGCCGGGGGTAGCGATGCGCGTATCAACCGCTACAGCACCGGTATCTCTGCCGGTTTGACGTATTCGTTCTGAGGCCCAGATCATCATGAACGCTCGAACATCCCGCGCCTTTCCTCGAATCTTCAATGTGGCAGGTTTGGCGGCCTTGGTTCTGACCTTGGCTGGCATGCTGGTGGCCTGCGGTGGCGGCACTGTGCCCGTCAGCCAATCGGGCGGGCTGCGCCCACTGAGTGCCGACTTCAGCACCCGCAAGGCCATCAACTACTCACCGTATCGCAGCGCAAATCGGTTCACTGAAGTCGTCACGCGCGAGAACGTCTTGCAGGACTTGGGCTTGCTGGCGCAAGGCGGTTTCACCTTGATCCGAACCTTCGACAGCTCGGACGAAGTGGCTCGGCTGGCACTGCGGATCATCAAAGACAACCGGCTCAATATCAAGGTGCAGCTGGGCATCTTCATCGCGCCAACGAACGGCTCGGGCGCAAACCTGGCCGGCGCCTTCAAGTTCAACAACGAAGAGATTGCTCGCGGCATCAAGCTTGCAAATGACTTCAACGACATCGTGGTTGCCGTGAGCGTCGGCAATGAGTCGGTGGCATTCGGCAGAAACACGCCTGAGGTCATGGCCGGCTACCTGACGGTGGTGCGCGCCAACATCAAGCAACCACTGACCACCAACGACGTCTGGGACGCTTACGCAGGCTTGCCCGGCAACAGCGGCGCAGGCATGCCGGCCAGCGTCACCAACCTCATCGACTTCGCAGCTGTTCACACCTATCCGATTCTTTATTCGGGCACGGCCTTCTCCTACTACAACCCGTGGGACTGGGAGCAGCAAGCGGTACCCGAGGCCAGGCGCGCTGTGGCAATGATGGACGCCGCCATCGAAGTCGCCAAGTCGAACTTCGCCGCCGTGCGTACCTACCTGGACAGCCAGGGCCACAAAGCCATGCCCATCGTGGTGGGCGAGGTGGGCTGGAAAGCCAGCTTCCCCTCCGGCGACATGACGAGGCTGGCGCACCCCGTAAACCAGAAAATGTTCTTTGATCGGCTGACCACCTGGGTCGACAGCACCCGCAACAGCGGCGGCCCGGTCTCGGTCTTCTACTTCCAAGCCTTCGACGAGCCCTGGAAAGCCACCTATACACCCGGTTTCAACGACGACAACTGGGGCTTGTTCAACGTCAACCGCCAAGCCCGCTTCGCGATTCAAAGCCTGTTCCCCACCAGCCAGTGGGAAGCGGGCAGCTATACCCTGGCCGACGCGGTGTACGCACCCACGGTAGTGTCTACCGTCATTACGGCCAATCGCTACACCGTCTATGCGGACGCCGTGACGGCGGGTGAGGCCATCGCTGCCCCTGCGCAGTGGTTCGGTTTCGACAGCCCGCCCAACGCCTTCGCAGGCGAAGGCAACGATGCGACGCTGGCCGCAGAAGGACCCCGTTTCATGGAAATCGGGCCCGCACCCAGCACCGCAGTAGGCAAGGACTACGGCTGGGGCGCGTTGACAGCCAACAATACTGTCGGCTCGCGCACTGACCTGAGCCAATTCCTTGCCAACGGCAAGCTGAACTTCAGCATCAAGACCACCTACCCCGGCAAGTTGATGTTCGGCTTCGGCACCCAGCTGTCTGGAGCAGTGTTCGTGGTCGTGAGCAACACCAACGCCGACGGCTATGGGTATATCAACGATGGCACATGGCGCACGGTATCCATTCCAATTTCGGCCTTCACGGGTGCGGGCGGCAGGTTCGATCTGACGAAGGTCACCAACAGCTTTGTCGTTGCCGACATCTACAACACCACGGGCAACACCGGCAGCAGAGGCAATACGACCAAGGTTTTTGTAGATGGAGTGTTTTGGTCCAAGTAAGGCTTAGGGCTTCCGTCTGCCACAACACGGGCGGGCAGCCCGAGCGGTCTGGAGATGCGCCATGAGCAAGTTATCGGAGCTCATGAGCCTGCGCGTCTTCCTCACCGCACGTGACAGCAGCGAACGCTTGACCGAGCTGGCGCCGTTGACAGCGACCACCACCGAAGGCGTGGCTCTTCCCCGTCTTGTGGTCAACACAGACAAGCGATTCCAGACCCACATGGGTATCGGAGGCGCCTTCACTGAGGCCGCAGCCACGGTGTGGCAGGGCTTGTCTGAATCGGCGCGCGGTCAATTGCTGCGTGACTACTTTGACCCCTTGCGTGGTCACGGCTACACGGTGGCCCGCGTGCACATGAACTCGTGCGACTTCGCGCTGGGCAACTACGCCCATGTCGAGCAGCCCGACGACTTCGCGCTGAGCAGCTTCAACATCGACCGAGACCGGCGCGCGTTGTTGCCATTCATCCGCGCGGCACTGCACGCAGCTGGGCGGCCCATTCAGTTGCTGGCCTCGCCCTGGAGCCCACCGGCCTGGATGAAGACCAACGGCGAGATGAACAACGGTGGCAGCCTGCGCCCCGAATGCCGCACCGCCTGGGCCCAGTGCTATGTGCGCTTCATCAACGCCTATGCGGCAGAGGGCGTGCCGGTGTGGGGCGTATCGGTGCAAAACGAGCCGGCGGCGCGCCAGCGCTGGGACTCCTGCCTTTACACAGCCGAAGAAGAGCGCGACTTCGTGCGTGAGCACCTGGGCCCGACGCTGCACGGCGCTGGCCTGGGCCACATCAAAATCGTGGTCTGGGACCACAATCGCGACTTGATGGTCGAACGCGCCAGCGCCATTTACGCCGACCTTGAAGCTTCCAAATACGTCTGGGGCATGGGCTTTCACTGGTACGGCGAAGACCATTTCGACCAAGTGCAACTGGTTCACGACGCCTGGCCAGACAAACAACTGCTGTTCACCGAGGGCTGCCAGGAAGGCGGGCCACACATCGGTTCTTGGGACTTGGGCGAGCGCTATGCGCGGTCGATGATCAACGACTTCAATCGCTGGACGGTGGGCTGGCTGGACTGGAACCTCTTGCTCGAAACCGATGGGGGGCCCAACCACGTGGGCAACATGTGCAGCGCGCCCGTCTTGGCCGACGCCATGGCCACCGCAAACGATCACGAACTGCTTCACCAAAGCTCTTACTTCTACATTGGCCACTTTGCGCGCTTCATTCTGCCGGGCGCGCAGCGCGTGCTGTGTGCGTGCAGCAGGCAAGCGCTGGAGTGCACCGCTTTCGCCAACCCCGATGGGACGACAGCCGTGGTGGCCATGAATCGCGGCGAGGTGCCCTTGTCGTTCAGCCTGCAAATCAATGGCACTGAAAGGGCTTTCTCGCTTCCGCCCCGCTCGATCGCGACCTTCTTGGGCGCTGCGGTCGCTCAGGCGGGCTTTGACATCTGCAACCGCCTGTAAGCGCAGCGAGGCCACTCTCCCAGTGGAATTCGTCGCGTCAGGCCATGGAGGGCTCCCCCTGAACATGGGGGATTTTCAGTCCAGACACGCCCATCGCGGGTTTTTACCATCACGTGAGATATGAAAGCGTTTTCATACTCCGCTCAACGATTCATCAACAGGGCGTCACCGATGTCGCTCATTTGCTAGAAGTCGTTTTTCAGTAACGAAATTGGGGCTGGGTTCCAGCCACCGCAGGTGTTCTGCCGTGGTTAGAGGATTGCAGGCCGTTCAGCTAGGAGACATCCATGCCCTTCAAATCACTCTCAGTCACTGCCGTGGCCGTCTTGTCACTGTTCGCGGCTTCTGCCCAGGCGCAAGGCTTTGCCAACGGAAGCTTCGAAACCGCCTCGACTGGCGTGGCTCCCCCGCCTGGCGGCTCGGGCTACTTTGCCGCAAATTGGCTGTTTGCACCCACCGGCAATCCCGTGCAATGGGGCAACGATGCACGCACGGGCACCCGCTCCGCGCTGCTCACCGTTCCCAACGGTTTCGGTGGCTCGACCCTATTCCAGAACTCGGTCGACCATGGTCTGTTGACACCGCTGGGCGCGGGCAATGTCGGCTTCGCCCCGATGTTGAGCTTTTGGGCCAAGGGCGATGTCAGCACCACCGGCAACATCCTGTTCTCTCTGCGCTACTTGGCAGGCAACGGCGGAATCTTGGTCAACAGCGGCAACATCTTCTTCCAGAATCAGATCAACACCAGCACCTGGAGCCAGATCACCTTCCAGGGCGCGGCCATCCCGGCTGGCACCGTAGCCATGTTCCTGGAAATCAACACGGCCGTGGGCCCGTTGCTGGACGGCCGGCCCAATGCCGTCTTCATCGACGACATCACCCTGGCGCCCATTCCTGAACCCGGCACCTATGCCCTGCTGTTGGCCGGCCTGGGTGTTGTTGGGCTGATGGCCAGGCGTCGCCGCGCCGCCTGAGATTCGGGCATTTCTGCCCTAGCCCAGCAAGGTGTCTCGGCATCTTCCAGGCTTGATTGACAAGCCCCGGCCAGCACTGCTTACCGGGGCTTTTTCTACGCTGTCGCACTTGACACATCTTGTACCGGCCGCCGATCTGTCCCACCTGATGCCCCGCGGAGCAACGTCATGAGCCACCCTATCCGGAAGTTCCTGTCGCGGGGTTTCGCGTTGGGCGCTTTGGTGGCATTGACGTCCTGCGGTGGCGGCTCTGATTCAGAGGGGCAACAGCTACCGCAAGCCATTGGCTTCGGTACCCTTGGCAACCAGATCTTCGGCGTTGCGCCGCTGAATTTATTGGCGGTCGCATCGTCAAGCCTGCCTGTAACCTTGCAGTCAACGACACCTGCCGTCTGCACGGTCACGGGTGCGGTCTTGACCGTGGTCGCCGCAGGCACCTGCAGCGTCACTGCCAGTCAGGCTGGCAACGAGGCCTATGCCGCAGCCGCCCCAGTCACTGTCAGCTTCGCTGTGGCACCCGCCGCGCAGACGATTACCTTCCCGACGCCAGGCAACCAAACGCTGGGCACAGCGCCCGGGCCGTTGATGGGCACGGCCAGTTCTGGCCTGGCGGTGAGCTTTTCGTCCAGCACGCCAGCGGTTTGCACCGTCAACGGCACAGCACTGTCGCTGGTCGGCATCGGCACTTGCACCGTCACCGCGCGCCAAGCTGGCAACGCCAATTTCAGGACTGCCCCGGACGTTAGCTACAGCGTCACGGTGGCAACCGTACTGCTGACGCAGTCGATCGACTTCCCGGCGCCCGCCAACCAGACCTTGACCGTCGCGCCAGCGCCGCTGGCCGCCACTGCGACTTCGGGCCTGGTGATTTCGTTAACGTCCATGACGCCCTCGGTTTGCACGGTCAGCAGCAGCACCTTGGCGCTTGTCAGCGCTGGCACCTGTACGGTTGCCGCCAGCCAGGCCGGCACCTCGGTCTACGCCGCTGCGACGACCGTCTCGCGATCGTTCCCGGTGGCGCGCGCGGCGCAGACCCTCAGCTTCACAGCCGTCGGCAACCAGACCCTGGGCACAGCCCCGCCGGCATTGGTGGCCAGTTCCAGTGCGGGCCTGAGCGTGGCGCTGACCTCAACTGCCGCCGCCGTTTGCACGGTCAGCGGCAATACGGTTACGCTGATGACGGCCGGTACATGCAGCATCGACGCCAACCAAGCGGGTAACGCCACCTACAACGCAGCAGCAACGGTCACTCGCAGCTTCACGGTGGCAGCGCCAGTGATGCAGGCGCAGACCATCGCCTTCGCTGCACCTGGCAACCAGACACTCGGCACAGCCCCATTGGCATTGGTAGCCACGGCGAGTTCTGGCCTGGCGGTAAGCTTTGCGTCGACCACGCCCAGCACCTGCACGGTCAGCGGCAGCACGCTCACGCTTCTGGCCGTTGGCACTTGCATCATTGACGCCAGCCAGGCGGGTAACAGCGGTTTCTCCGCCGCCACGCCAGTCTCACGCGTCATCACCATTGCCGCAGCGCCGCTGTCTGCGCAGACCATCAGCTTCACCTCGCCCGGCAATCAGACTCTGGGCACTGCGCCGCCGCTGCTGATGGCAAGTGCCAGTTCCGGCTTGGCTGTGAGCTTTGCTTCCACCACGCCCAGCACCTGCACGGTCAACGGCAGCACGCTCACGCTGCTGGCCGTTGGCACTTGCATCATTGACGCCAGCCAGGCAGGCAACAGCAGCTTTGCCGCGGCGACCACAGTTTCACGCGTCATCACCATCGCCTCAGCGCCGCTGACGGCACAGACCATCAGCTTCACGCAGCCCGGCAATCAGACTCTGGGTACTGCACCGCCAGCCTTGATGGCGACCGCCAGTTCGGGTTTGGCTGTGAGCTTCACCTCCACCACGCCCGGCACTTGCACGGTCAGTGGCAGCGCGCTGAACCTGGTTGCGGTTGGCACTTGCATCATTGACGCGAGACAGGCGGGCAACAGCAGCTTTGCCGCCGCCATCACGGTCTCGCGGGCCTTCACTATTGCTGCAGCGCCGCTGACGGCACAGACGATCACCTTCAACTCGCCCGGAAATCAAACCTTGGGTGGCGCGCCGCTGGCGCTGTTGGCCAGTGCCAGCTCGGGCCTTGCCGTAAGCTTTGCGTCGACAAGCCCCGGCGTCTGCACCGTCAATGGCACCACGCTGACCCTAGTGGCAGCTGGAACCTGCAATGTCGACGCCAACCAGGCGGGCAATGGCGTCTTCTCCGCGGCCACCACAGTTTCCAGGACGATCACGGTTTCGGTGGCACCGCTGACCGCACAAACCATCGCCTTCAACTCGCCTGGCAATCAGACGCTGGGCACCGCCCCGCCGACGCTGTCTGCCACAGCCAGCTCTGGCCTGACCGTTGGCTTCGCGTCGACCACCGCCAGCGTCTGCACCGTCAACGGCCCTACGTTGACGCTGTTCGCTGTCGGTATTTGCATCATCGACGCCAGCCAGCCAGGCAACAGCACCTTTGCTGCGGCGGCCACAGTCTCGCGGTCCTTCACAGTCTCAGCGGCACCACCGGCTGCACAGACCGTGACCTTCAACTCCCCCGGCAACCAGACTCTGGGGACCGCGCCACCTGCGCTGGTCGCCACAGCCAGTTCGGGCCTGCCCGTGACCTTCACGTCGACCATGCCCAGCGTCTGCATGGTCAGCGGCACGGCGCTGACACTGGTGGCGGTAGGCACCTGCGTCGTCGACGCTAACCAAGCGGGTAACAGCATCTTCGCCCCGGCCACCACGGTCTCGCGGTCCTTCACAGTCTCCGCGGCGCCACCGACGGCGCAGACCATCACCTTCAACTCGCCCGGCAATCAGACCTTGGGAACCGCGCCACCTGTGCTCGTGGCCACCGCCAGTTCAGGCCTGACCGTGAGCTTCGCGTCGACTACGCCCAGCATCTGCACGGTCACCAGCTCTGCGTTGACCCTGCTGGCGGTTGGCACTTGCATCATCGACGCCAGCCAAGCAGGGAACAGCACCATCGCCGCGGCCACCACGGTCTCGCGGTCCTTCACAGTCTCCGTGGCGCCTCCGACGGCGCAGACCATCACCTTCAACTCGCCCGGCAATCAGACCTTGGGAACCGCGCCACCTGTGCTCGTGGCCACCGCCAGTTCAGGCCTGACCGTGAGCTTCGCGTCGACCACGCCCAGCATCTGCACGGTCAGCGGCAGCACGTTGACCCTGGTGGCGGCGGGCACTTGCATCATCGACGCCAGCCAAGCGGGTAACAGCATCTTCGCCCCGGCCACCACGGTCTCGCGCGTCATCACCGTTGCCGCAGCGCCGCCGGCGTCACAGATCATCACGTTCAACTCGCCAGGCATCCAAACTCTGGTGCTGAACACGGCGCCGCCGGAAACCGCCCCTGCGGCGCTTGTCGCCAGCGCCAGTTCGGGCCTCGCGGTTTCGTTCGCATCAATCACACCCAGCATTTGCACTGTCAGCGGGCCTGCGCTTTTGCTGCATGCCGTTGGCAGTTGCAGCATCACCGCCAGCCAAGCGGGTAACGGCAGTTTCGCTGCGGCAACGCCGGTGTCTGTCACGTTCGGCGTCGCGTACGAGTTGTTCGGAAATGGTGGGTTCGAGATCGCCGGGGCGACGACGCCCGCCAACGCCTGGCTCAGCGCTGCGGCAGGCTACAGCCTGTCGTCGGATGCCCGCAGTGGGGCGTTCTCGGCTCGCCTCAGTTCGCCAGCGTTCAACGCTGCAGTGATGCTGCAGAACTCGGTCGAGCAGGGCGGGCGCGCAGCCCTCGTAGTGGGCAGCTCACCGACATTGACCTTCTGGGCCAAGGGGACGGCGGGTGGAACAGGCAACGTGTTGTTCGCACTGCGTTACCTGGATGGCGTGGGCAACATCAGGGCCAACAGCCTGAACCAGTTCTTCCAGGGATCGATCAACCCCAACACTTGGACACTGATCACCTACAACCTGGGTGTGGTGCCTGCAGGCGCCGTCGCAGCCTTCATTGAGTTCAGCCAAGCCATCGGCCCAATCGACGGTAGCAACCCAGCCGGCGTGGTTCTTATCGACGATTTGTCGCTGAAGGTGCAGTGAGCGGGGCTCAATGGGGGCCCAAAGCCGGGTCCTGGCAGGGTCGTTCCGCCGAATAGGCATGCAGCGGCGCGCGTGCCTCCATGAAGCTTGCAAGTGCATCGCGCCGGAATCGATCGCATCGCAACCGACCGGAACACAGCACGCATATCGCAGGCTTGGCCCCACCCAAGTCGCAGACCTGGAAACTTACGCTGGGAGTCAATTGTCTGATGAACGCGGACGTCGCGCGGTAGCGCCGTCCTACCTCCATAAATGATCAATCATCGCCAAAACTTAGCTTCAGGCACTGTGCTGACCCGTACTTAAAGATTTTGATGACGGATCGAACGGCTTCCTCGAGAGATTGCCGCCCGCCGAACCTGCGTTTGCCAATGTCAGCTGGACCTTGAGAGCGGTCGTCCTCGCCGTCAATTTCGCGGCGCTCGACCGACCGGAACTGGCCGATATCGGGTTTACCCGGACATCGCCGCCCGCTGACCCCGGCCGGCCGAGTGCGCGCATCGAAAGTCAGCTCTCTGGTTCGACTTCAAACTCACACTAACGGCCACTTGCCGCCGCTCGCCACCGGCAGCTCCCAGGCCTCAGTCCGGCGCGCAAGCCTGCTGGAGTGCAAACGGCAACGGGATGGGAACGCATGATCGGGCTCGAGCTTGCAGCCCCGCCGATCCCGGCAGGTCCCGCCAAAGCCAGACCGTCTGGCCGTTCGCACTCGTCGTCGCTAGGCAGGTCTCGTCGGCGCTGAGGCAGGCCTCGGCCACCTCCCACGGGTGCACCAACGCGGCGAGTTCCTTGCCTGAGATCGTGCTGTACAGCCGGACGGTGCGAGTGCGTGGGTTGGTGACGAGCAGGCGTTGGCCTGCTGCAGACAAGCGATGCTGGTTGGAAAAGCCGCATGCGTTGTAGATCGCCGGGATGTCGGCAACGACTGCGCCAGAAGAGGTGTCAACGATGCGCGCACCGCCTGACGCACGGCCGAGGACGAGGCGCTGCGCGGCCGCAGATAGCCCGATGAAGCTCGCAGGTTCGTCCATGGACACCGAAGCCAGGCGCTGGCCAACGAGGTTGTCCCACACTTCCACGCAGGTCGACCGGCCGCCCGCGGGATCGTCACGCCCTTCCGGCTGCAGCATGGCGAGCATCCGCGCGTCCGGCGACATGACTTCCTCGCCTGAACCGCTTCGGGGAATGAGTGCATTCCGCGCGTCGAGCAGCGCCATGCCCGGCCATGCTAGCGTCGAACTGGCATCGCAGGGCGCGCCGGTCGCGGTGCACCACGCGCGGATGCGTCGGTCTTCGTCGACCGCGATTAGGTGTTCGCCGTCGTGGCTGAAGGCCAGCTGTTCAAAGTCGACATCTCGTTTGACAAAGATCGATTCAGGCAGATTCTCGTGCCCAATTGCGTCGATCAACGACATGGGGATCGTGGGGGACAAGGTCGAGCCCTGTTCGCGTGTGGATTCAAACCACGCAGCCAGATCAGGATAAGCGTCGCGAAGCACTTGCCTATTGCGCTCGCCATCAATGGGGTTGTGCATCGCGAAGATCAGGAACACCGACAACGCGTAACGTTTGGGAGCCTGATACAGCAACTGCGAAGCGACGCCAGTTCGGCCGTCCCAGAGTACGACACATGCCGCCGAGTCTGTCGTCGCCATTTGTTGGCCAGACGGGCTCAACGCCGCATGCCTAAAATCGGCGGCACCCGTCGCGTGCAACTGCACAGTGGCCCGAGCGGAGCACGGATCGATAACCCACACCGTGCGCTCGCTGATCGCCACCACCCGATTGCCCGAGAAGACCAATCGCTTAATGGGCACCTCGAGCCGACACTCGCGAACGAGATCGGCGCCGAAGCGCGCGAACCAAAGGCCCGCGGTACCGTCATCCGAACCCGTAAGCAAGTGGTGACCATCGTCGCTGTAGATCAGGCAAGTAATGGGCTGTTCATGCGCATGCAGAACCGGCAGCGGGAGATCGTTATCCACGTGCAGCGGGAACTGCGGCCCCCACTGAACTAGAGATCCGTGCGCCGCGGCGAGCTGCCAATGCCGTGGGTGAAGGACCAGTAGCGTTTGGAGTGTGGAACGTTCTTTGCGCCTACCTTCGTCCGTGCGCATGGGCATTGCGTCGGGACTCATACGAGCGAAGAGTTCTGCTGCAGTGGGCTGGCTGTCAGGGGAAGGTCTGGGGGCATTGGCGACGCTCAGCAACCGGCCGTCGCCGACACTCCACCAGCGCAGCGACTGGTCGTCCGCTGTCGAAACGATGTGAGCGTCTTCCGTGGTGCCCAGCCCGAGCACAGCACCGACGTGCCCGGTGAACGACCGCACTAAGTCAGCCCTCCGCGACCAAGATTTCCAACGCCAAAGGCAAGCTAATAGGCGATCCTGCCATCCAGCGCCCCCCGGTGGCTCGCTTAATTGCCACCAGTAGATCGAGCCGTCGGCGTCGGCCGTAGCAAAGCCGCTGGCATCCGGCGCCATCGCCAGCGCGATCACCATGCGGTTATGCGACTTCGTCCGGCCTCGCGGCCGGCCGGTGGGCAGGCTCCACACAGCAACACTCTCATCGGCCAGCACCGCAAGCAGCGTTGCATTGTCGGCGCAGAACTGCAGCAACCGTGCAGGAGGCCTAGGCGCGAGGCGCAGCACTTGCCGGCCGGACCCGACATGCCACACGCGGATGACGCCGTCATCGCCGCAGCAAGCCACTTGGCGACGGTCGGGCGACAGGGCCATGTCCTGCGCGCCTGTTGTGTTTTCATCAAGTGAACTAGAGGTCTCAATTGCTGCGTCCGGGTGCGAGCGCGTTAGCATCAATAGCGGTTCGCCCGGTACTAGCACTAGCAACTCGCCCGCACTGCCGAATTCCGCACGCACTGCCCGGCCGGGCAGCGAATCGATGTGCCGTGCCGTGGCATCGGCGGCAATGTTCCAGAGGCGCAGTGTGCCTTCCGCATCTGTCGTCACGATCTCCGAACCATCGGCGTTGAACGCGGCATGGCGCACTCCTCCGGCATGTCCCGTAAGCCGGTGACGCGCTAGCGACGACGTGAGGCTACGGTACACAGCCGCATCGATCTGTTCGCTGACCGCCCGATCGGCGTCGGCAGTTAGAAGCGCGTGTGCTTGCAATGCCACTGCGATGCCATACTCAGCTGCAGCGGCTTCGATCTGGTCGCCGGCCATTGCTGCCAACTTCAATGCGTGTCTTTCGGCATCTCGGCGAAGCAGGGCGCCCAGAGCCAAGTTCAGAAGCCCGGCGATCAGCTTAATCGTCGCGCGGTGGCGGCCGTCCTTCCCCTGGCGGTAGTCCGGCGCGAGCGGATCTTTTGCACCGCTGGACATTCGCAGAGGACGCGGGAAACACTCGTCTGGGGCCGTGTCGGAACCGATGCTCGTGTTCGGTGCGCCAGACAGGATGATTGGGAAGACTGGCCGGTCCGGGCAGAGTCGCCGGAATACTTCGATCTCAGCCTCCACGTGACGCGACGCCGCCGAGGCCGGCGAGCACACTACGATCAATGCACGCGATAGTTTCAGCGCAGCCGTCAGCGCCGCACCTAGGCTGCCGTCGGCGCGCAATTCGTCTCGGTCCAGGAATACGTGCCCGACGGCCCGCTCCTGGCAGGCGACGACCTCGGGCACCCTGTAAGTCTCCAGCTTATCGCGGAGCCATTCCGCGAAAGAGGCGTCGGCATGGCTGTGGCTTATAAAGGCGCCGTAAGAAGTGTCGCTGTCCAAGGCGTGAGTGTGTGACCCGGGAGGGGCCCCACAATACCCTATACGACCTGCGCTCGCATCCCGCAAACTTCGTCGCACTGGCTCCCGGCGCTCGCCCCATTGTGTGTGGGGCGCTGCCATCGGGCAGCATTCTTTAAAAGGGCCGGACGCAAGCTGATCAGCGATGCATCTAAAGCGGAGCGAGCCGGTCAGTTTCGGAAACCCAGGCCGAAGGGTACGCTGCGCCACGGCGTGGTGGCGGCGAAGCGCGCCTCGCTGCACGCGTTCGAACAACCGCTTTGTGGAAGGCGATTCACCTGGCCTGATGTACCGCTCTGGGTCGTTGGCCGCCGGTGAGCAGACCGAACTGAAGGTCAGCTGACCATCCCATCGCCGACATACCGGCCTCAGGCACATGGCCTTGGTCCTCAATGGCCAGACTTGGTTGTGCCCCGCCCGACGGCGCGTTCGACCAACACAT
>JBBQAW010000008.1:0-34012 GCA_038316815.1 Burkholderiales bacterium | reverse complement strand
CTGGTCTCGGGCTATGTGAAGCCGGCGCTCGAACTCTGGCTGAACCAGCATGTCGACTACGGCAAGAAGCTGGCCGATCTGGTGATCCGCCAGGCGCAGACGCGCCAGCGCGCCAGCCAGAAGGTGGAAAAACGCAAAGGCAGCGGCGTGGCCGTGCTACCCGGCAAGCTGACCGACTGCGAAAGCCGCGACCTGAACCTGAACGAGGTCTTCCTGGTCGAAGGCGACAGCGCCGGTGGCAGCGCCAAGATGGGCCGCGACAAGGAAACGCAAGCTGTGCTGCCGCTGCGTGGCAAGGTACTGAACACCTGGGAAGTGGACCGCGACCGGCTGTTCGCGAACACCGAAATCCACGACATCGCCGTCGCCCTGGGCGTCGACCCGCACGGACCGCAGGACACCCCGGACTTCAGCGGCCTGCGCTACGGCAAGGTCTGCATCCTGTCGGACGCCGACGTTGACGGTTCGCACATCCAAGTCCTGCTGCTGACGCTGTTTTTCCGGCACTTCCCGAAGCTCATCGAACGCGGACATGTCTTCGTTGCCAAGCCGCCGCTGTACCGCATCGACGCCCCGGCGCGCGGCAAGCGGCCGCCAGCAAAGTTCTACGCCCTGGACGACGGCGAACGCGACGCTGCGCTGGACAAGCTGCGCAAGGAAGGCGCCAAGGAAGGCAGCTGGAGCATCGGCCGCTTCAAGGGTCTGGGCGAGATGAACGCCGAGCAACTGTGGGAAACCACGTTGAACCCGGAGACCCGCCGCCTGCTGCCTGTGCACTGGCTGGAAGGCGGGTTCGAGGCCACGGCCCTGTCCTTCACCAAGCTGATGGGCAAAGGCGAGGCTGCTGCTCGGCGCGAGCTGATGGAACTGCGGGGGGACGCGGTCGAGGTGGATGTCTGAGTTCGGCGCTTTGCGGACGGTCGTTCGTTCGTCTGTTGCAGGCCTTCGGCGCTGACCCTTCGGGATGTCTCCGTTGTCCCTTGGCTGCGTCAGCCGGGTGGCCCCCTCCGCTCATGTCCTCCGAACTGGGCTGCGCCCAGTTCTCCCCCTCTACTTCGCTGCGGGGGCCACCCGACTGCCGCAGCCTGCCACCATCTCGGCGTGCGACGGTGGAAAGCAAGACACGGTGGCTGCAAAGGCGGGCTTGGCTTGGCTGCGGCGCGCACGAGAGGCGCCGAGAAGCGCAGGGCCCGCGGCCTCGCGCGCAGCGCGAATCGTCAACTGACTCATCGCGGGTGTTTGAGCGCAGAGAGCGAAGCGAACGAAGCGAGTTCCGCGATGGGGCCGCGGGACCGAGCATCGCAGGGAAGTCGGCGCGCAGCGACGACCGCCGAACATAAGCGCCGCAGCCAAGCCAAGCCCGCCTTTGCTTGGGGACCAAGCAAGCAAGCGGAAAACATTGAACGGACAGACGAACAAACGTCAGCAGCGGGCCAATCGTTGAAGCTCATCCGCCGGCAAATCTGTGGCATTGGGTTTCTCTTCAAGGTCGCCTGGACGGACGAATGAACGACCGCAAAGGGCCGAAAGCCGCCCCGGCCACACACCGTAGACTGCCACCCCCATGCGAATCGTCGACCTCGGCCGCCAGCTTTACACGACCACCGAGCCCGCGATGCGGGCGTTTACCGCTGCGCGTGCGGCGGATACCGAAGATGAGCTCTGGCTGGTTGAACATGACCCCGTGTTCACGCAAGGTCTGGCCGGGCGCGACAGCCATGTGCTGGCCGCGGGTGACATTCCGGTGGTCCGAACCGACCGCGGTGGGCAGGTCACTTACCATGGTCCGGGACAAGTGCTTGCGTACCCTCTGCTGGACCTGCGTCGGCGTGGCTACTACGTGAAAGAATATGTCTTTCGCATCGAACAGGCCGTGCTCGACACGCTGGCCCACTTCGGTGTCACCGGCCACCGTTTGCGCGGAGCGCCCGGCATCTACGTGCGGATTGACGACCCCTTCGGCCACAGCGTGCTGCGGGTCGACAACGTGGACCCATTCCGCGGCTTGGGCAAGATCGCCGCGCTGGGCATCAAGCTCAGCCAGTACCGCACGTACCACGGGGTGGCACTGAACGTAGCCATGGACCTGGCGCCGTTTTCGCGCATCGACCCATGCGGCTACGCCGGCCTGAAAACAATCGACCTGCAGGCTTTGGGCGTGCAGGTCGATTGGCAAGCTGCGGGCCAGCGGCTGGCGCTGGCCCTGCAAGGCAGGCTGGATTAGCGGCTGTCGGTCAGCCGCTGTCAGTCAGCGGCTGTAACTCAGCGGCTCAGCTGGCCGGACGAACGCAGTACACGGGCGTGGCGCTGGCGTTGGCCGGGGGCGGATTGGCCGAAAAGCTGCTGGTGCGACGCACCGTGATGTTGCATTGAGCGTCCACATCCAGTTCAAACAGCAGCCACCAATCGGTCGATCCTGATTCACCTGTGCCGGGTGGCGTGAACAGCTCGACGGAACGGCCAGGAACGCTCAGTTCAACCCGTGCACCAGACACACCGATCTGCCCACTGCCCTGGCCTGAGAAGTTGTTCACCGCATACTTGTAGGTGCCCACCATCAGGCGCGAAACGGTGACCACTTCGGGGCCGAAGCTGCTGGTGTCGTCCACGTCCAGGTTGGCGAACGGTGCCGCCGTCAGGCTGCCGCGTCCCTGATAGCTCACTCTTGCGCCGCTCGGAGTGAAGAGGTAGCTGTCCAGATCGCGGGGGGCTTCACCCCAGGTCAGCTTCATCGTCACGCCTGAACCCAGTTGCCCCAGGGTCAGGCAGGTGCTGACCGTCGTGTCTGCGGTGTAGGGGCCAGCGTTGAATGAATTCGTCAGCGAACCGACGCTCACACCCACCAGAATGGCCCGGCTGCCGCGCCGGATGGGAATAGTGAAGTTGCCTGCCGTGTCGCTGATGGCGCTGCTGGTGCCGCTGTAGTCAACCCCGTCGCTGGTAATGCGAGCGCCAACCACGCGTACGCCATTGGCGTCGGCCACGCAACTGGTGACGCGCACGGTGTTGTAGACCTGGTCTGCGTTCCAGGTGGTGAAATGCGTCACAGTGCCTTCGTAGTAGCGCGCCGTGCCCGAACCGGCCAAAGTGGCGCTGCCTTCTTCCACCCACCGGCCCAGGCTAGGGTCGTAGAAGTAAAGCGGCACCGTGGCTGGCGGGCTGCTGCTGCGGCTGGACAGCGGAATGCGGATGCTTGCTGTCTGGCCAGGGCGCAGGTTCAGTGCCGCACCGGCGCTGTCGACCAGGGTGACGTTGATTGCACCGAAGCTTTCGATCGGCGTGGGTGTGCCGCTGACCAACGTGGTGTAGTCGCCCGGCATGACCGCGCTGTCGATGGCCGGCGCGATGGGCGTGACGCGCACCGTCATGTTGCCGCTGGGCAGGCTGCCGTCGACGCGCTGCACGCCAGCGGCGGGCAATACAACGCGGGCCGTGCTGCCGGGCACGGTGACCGTGCCGCCGGTAGCCACATCAAGCTGGGCCGCGGTGCCCAGGACCACCATGCGGGCCTGGACGTCTGTGCTGCCGCTGGCGCTGACGGTCGCAATGCGCGATGTCTCCGCGTGCGTGCCGGCGGCAAAAACAATGTTCACGCGGTCGGCGGCGGGCACGCCCGTCAGGTTGAAGGCACCACTGGCGTCGGTGGTGGCAGTAGCACTGCCGGCCGTGACACGCACGCCGCCGATGCCCAGGGCGGTGGCGGAATCAACCACGCGGCCGGCAACGCTGCCGCCCGCTGGCACGGTGACGCTGGCCGCGGCGGTGGCGCAGTTGGTCGGGGCGACGACCTGGCAGATGCGATAGGCAACGCTGTAGGCGCCCGGCGTGGCCGCGGCGCCCACGCTGACCAGGCCCGCGGCCGAGAACGTGACGCCGGTGGGCAGGGAGGCGGTGGCGCTGGCCGTGACGCTGGCAGCGGTGGCAGGGGCGCCGCCCAGGGTGTCGTTGGCCAGCACGTCGCCGCTGTTGCCGTTGGCCAGCGTGAAGGTGTCAGCCACAGCCACGATGGCTGGTGCTGGAATGGTGATGGCCGCCGTCGTGGTGGCGCAGTTGTTCGCGTCGGCGATGTCGCACAGGCGGTAGCTCAGGCTCACGACCCCGGGAATGGCCGTAGTGGCGACGCTGACAGTGCCGTTGGCCACCGTGACGCCCGCGGGCGGCGCGCCCGATGTCAACGCAAAGCTGGCATTGGTGGTGGTGGCTTGCCGGTCGTCGACACGGTCATTGGCCAGCAGGTTGGCACTTTGGCCAGCGGCCAGGGTGAAAGTGTCCGGGCTGGCCAGGACCGCCGTACTGTCGTTGTGGGCGCCGCCGCCGCAGGCGGCAACGAAGGCACTGGCAGCCAGAGCCGCGGCCATGGCCCTGATGGGGGGTCTTTCGTGAATGCGCAATTTTTTCTCCAAAAATCTTGTGTGTGAATAGGCCTTCTAGGCTACTGGTCATCAGGCGTTTAGCCATCCCGCGGAATGGGGTGGACTTCGACTTCAAACGTGGGGGGGCGGGCCGCCTTAAACTCCAGGGAGTCACTTTTTTCAGTTGTCCTTGCGACGCCCATCTCATGAGCCAGATCACCCCTTCGCCTGCCGCCTACGACCCGAGCGCGAAGCAAAAGTCGCATGCGAAGACGGCGCGCATTCCTATCAAGGTGGTGGCGCTGGACCGGTCCGAGATGCTGAAAAAGCCAGAGTGGATTCGCGTCAAGGCCGGCAACCCGGCGCAGGCGGCGCGCTTTTACGAGATCAAGCAGATCCTGCGCGAACACAAACTGCATACCGTGTGCGAAGAAGCCAGCTGCCCGAACATCGGCGAATGCTTCGGCAAGGGCACGGCCACCTTCATGATCATGGGCGACAAGTGCACGCGCCGCTGCCCGTTCTGCGACGTGGGCCATGGCCGCCCCGACCCGCTGGACGCAGAAGAACCGCTGAACCTGGCCAAGACGATTGCGGCGTTGAAGCTGAAGTACGTGGTCATTACCAGTGTCGACCGCGACGACCTGCGCGACGGCGGCGCGGCGCACTTCGTCGACTGCATCCGCAAGACACGCGAACTGAGCCCGGGCACGCAAATCGAGGTGCTGGTGCCCGACTTCCGCGGTCGCGACGACCGCGCGCTGTCGATCCTGCGCGAAGCACCGCCAGATGTGATGAACCACAACCTGGAAACCATCCCGCGCCTGTACAAGGAAGCGCGTCCGGGTTCTGACTACGCCTTCAGCCTGAACTTGCTGAAGAAGTTCAAGCAGCAGGTGCCGGGCGTACCCACCAAGAGCGGCATCATGGTGGGCCTGGGCGAGAACGACGACGAGATATTGCAGACCATGCGCGACATGCGCGCGCACGACATCGACATGCTCACCATCGGCCAGTACCTGGCGCCCAGCGGCCACCACCTGCCGGTGCGGCGCTACGTGCACCCGGATACTTTTCGGATGTTCGAGGCCGAGGCCGCCAAGATGGGCTTCAGCCACGCTGCCGTCGGCGCCATGGTGCGCAGCAGCTACCACGCCGACCAGCAGGCCCACGCCGCCGGGGTGCTGGCTTGACACCCGCTTTGCAGGCGCTGCTGTGCGCCATGCCGAAGGCTGAACTGCACATCCACATCGAAGGCTCGCTCGAACCCGAGTTGATCTTCGCGCTGGCGCAGCGCAATGGCGTCAGCCTGCCGTACGCCGATGTCGAGGCCTTGCGCGCGGCCTATGCCTTCACCGACCTGCAGAGCTTCCTGGACATCTACTACGCCGGCGCCAGCGTGCTGCTGCAGGAACAAGATTTCTTCGACATGGCCTGGGCCTACTTCCAGCGTGCCCATGCCGACAACGTGGTGCATGCTGAACTTTTCTTCGACCCGCAGACGCACACCGAACGCGACGTGCCGATGGCCTTTGTCATTCACGGCTTGAAGCGCGCCTGCGACCAGGCGCAGGCCGATCTGGGCATCAGCGCCAGCCTGATCCTGTGTTTCCTGCGCCACCTGAGCGAAGACGCGGCTTTCCAGACGCTGGAAGACGCGCTGCACTACCGCGAACACTTCATCGGCGTGGGCCTGGACAGCAGCGAACGTGGCCACCCGCCCGAGAAATTTGCGCGGGTTTTTGCGCGCTGCCGTGAACTCGGCCTGCACCGGGTTGCGCATGCGGGTGAAGAAGGCCCACCCGAATACATCTGGAATGCGCTGGACGTTTTGCACGTCGAACGCATCGACCACGGTGTGCGCTGCCTCGAAGACCCGGCCCTGGTGCAGCGCCTGGCACACGAGCGCGTGCCGCTGACGGTGTGCCCGCTGTCGAACGTGAAGCTCTGCGTCTATGGCGACATGGCCCAGCACCGCCTGCCCGAACTGTTGTCCGCGGGCCTGTGCGCCACGCTCAACAGCGACGACCCGGCCTACTTCGGTGGCTACATGAACGACAACTTCATCGCCACCTTCAGCGCCTTGCCGCAGCTGGGTGCTGCCGAGGCCTACACCCTGGCGCGCAACAGCTTCGAGGCCAGTTTTGCGCCCGCTGCCGACAAGGCGCGCTGGACAGCGGCCCTGGACGCCTGCTTCGCGCAGGCGTGAGACTCATCAGGCTTGCATTCGCAAGCCTGAAGGTTGAGCGCGAGGCTGGCCTTCGCAAGTTTGAAAGTTGAGCGCGAGGCTTGCCTTCGCATGCCTGGCACATCTCAACGCCTGATTTCCCGCCACGAGTTCTTCTGCGGGTCGATGACCAGCGCCGGGTTGACCGCGCGCGTAATGACCTTGCCCTTGTCGTCGCGGGTGGTAAAGCTGAGCCGGCCATCGCGGGTCAGCACCGTCGTCAGCCCCGATGCATTGGCGGTCGGCGACAGCACCGTGCTGACGAAAGGGCTGCCAGAGAAGCGGTCGCCGGTGGTGGCGTTGATCAGGATCAAGCGCGAACTGGCCGAGCAGTCGCTACCCCCGGTGCGGTTGGTGATGAAGGCCACCGCCCCGTAAGCCAGGGTCGGGCGGTTGTCGACGTGTTCGCCCGCCGGCAAGTCGACGAACCAGCCGCGCTGCGTGGCCCAGTCCACTGCCGCGCCGGTCACGCTGCCTGTGCCCGCCAGCGACAGCACTCTGGGCACCAGGATGCTGCGCGCATTGGTGATGGTGCTGCCATCGGCGATGGCGTAGAAACTTTGCACGTCGGTGCTGTTGAAGTCGCCGATGTCCAGCAGCCGCCCGGTGCCCACCAGCACGACGCGCTGGTTGCGCCAGGCCAGAAGTTCGGGGGCGGCCGTCACCGGTTGCGCTTTGCCCGCTGCGTCGCGCAGCTGCGCGATGCGGTTGACAGCACCTGTTGCGTTGGCCGCCAGGGACAGGTCGAAGCGCCAGACATTGCCCAGCAGGTCGCCGGCGTAGACGTAGCGCACCGTGCCATTGGCTTCGGCATAGGGCGAGAACTGGGCCAGCCCGGCTTCGGCGCCCACGGCGCCGTCGGGGGTGACGTATTCCTTCAGCACGTTGCCGGTGGCAGGGTCCAGCACCCACAGCCGACCTTTGCCGTCGAAAGTGTTGTTGTAGCCCGAGCTCAACAACACGGCCGAGCTGCCGGTGGGCAGGCGGACGATCGCAGGGCGGCCGACGGACTGGCCCATCTTCATGGCGGTGGTCGCGTCACCACCGCTGGGAAACTCCCAGCGCACCTTGCTGGCCAGGCTGGCTTCCGTCAGCCCGCGTGGCTGCGTCACGTCCAGCGCAAAGTAGCCGCGGCCGGCCACGCCCATGCCCGATACCAGCAGCTTCATGCCGCTCTCGGTGCGGCGGATGACGGGCGTGCCGTCGGCCTGTGTGCGAAAGCTGTAGCGCCGGGCCGTGGTTCGACCCAGGTTGTCCAGCTTCAGGCCGGGCACATAGGCCCACAGTTCAGTGCCGGCGTCGGCGCCTTTGGTCGTGTCGAAGGCGTGCAGCATGCCTTCGCCCGTGCTGAGGTAGGCCACCTTGGTGTCGCGGTCGATCGCGGGTTCGGCATTGATCGCCGCCCCCAGCAGCCCGCGGCGGCTGCGAAAGCGGTTGCCTTCCAGGCTGCGGTCGCCGCGCAGGTAAGCCATCACTTCGCTCGTATTGCCCCAGGCTCCTGCCGGGTTGACGCGGCCCCCGACGGCGGCTTCGTTGAATGACGCACCGGCTGAGCCTGACCAGCTGGCGATGACGCGGCTGGTCCAGGGCCGGGCAGCCAGCAAGGTCGACGCTGTCCACACTGGCGTGTCGGCAACCTGGCCCGTAGCGGCATTGATCTCGCGGGCTTCCAGGTCGCCCACCCAGCCGGCGGGGTTGTAGGTGGCCAGGTAGGCGTAGCCGTCGCCACGCGTCAGGTTCACGGTGCTGACGCTGACGCCGCTTTCCGAGCCCTGTTCGTCCAGGATGTCGTCCAGCCCGGCGCGGATCTTGGCTGCGGTTTCCTCGGGTGTTGTGGCCAGATACATCTGGCCGCGGCCGTTGATGGTGGCGTGCCACAGGTCGTCGACCATCGACGGCGTGTTGGCCACGGGCGTGGGCCACAGCGGCGGGCTGACAAAGGGGTCGTTGGCGCTGGGCCAGACCGTGCCGCGCACGCCCAGGGTCAGGCCATAGGTGTTGATGTGCAGGTCGGTGTTTTTGTCGGCGTTGGGTGCGGTGCTGCCGCTGGCCGGCAGGCGGCCCGCAGGCAGGTCGGCGCGCAGGCGGCGCGTGTAGTGGGCCAGGGCCAGGTCGGCCAATGAACCCGGGGGCGTGACGGCGTAGGGTGGCACGGCGCCCCAGCGGGCGGGGTCGTAGGGTGGAACTGCGCTGGTTGCGGTGTTCGAGAATCCGTCTGTCACCACGAAAGAATTGTTTCGTTGGCAGGCGTACTCCACCACGCTGGGGCCGGGGTCGCGCCGGGTGTCGTACTGCTCGGCAATGTTGCGCATGGCCTGGTGCGTGGGTGTGCCCAGTTGAGCCATCGAATTCACATAGAACGGCCCTGCCGCAGCAAAGCGGTTGTTTGCGGCGGCCGGCGCATCGGCATCGAACATCGTCACTGGTGTGTTGACGTTGAACGGCAGCACACCCAAGCGCAGGCCCGTGGTGTTTTCAAGCACCTCGCCCATCGAAGCGGCCAGCATCAGCTTGCGCTTGCGGTAGTAAGTGAACCAGTTGGCGAAGTTCTGCAGTTCTTCGGCCGATGTTCTATTTTTTCCGCCGGGGTAGGGGGTGCCGGGCGTGTTGGCGCGAATTTCGTAGCGCTTGAGTGTGGTGCCGCTGCCGTCCGGGCTGTTCACGCAGTCTGGCCCCAGCACACAGGCTTGGACGTGCCAGAAGGTGGCCGGGTAGTAGGGAATCGACGCCCAGCAGGCCTGGCCGGCGGGCACCGTCTGCGCGGCTGTCAAAACCTGTTCGATCCCGCTGACACAGGTTTGGCCCCCGGCACCGCTGGCGCTGCTGATGACCTGGGTGCCCGCTGGCAGCACCATGCCTTCTTGAACGTAGAACCGAAAGCCGTTGGTGGCAAAGTTCGGCCGGCTGCTGTCCCAGGCTTGGCCCAGGGCCAGCGTCGGCCCAGCGGCAACGGCGGGGTGGGCGCGGGCAGCGGCGGGGTTGGCGTTGGCGTACGGGCCCAGCGGGCCGGCCGGAAATGCGCCTTGTGGGCTGGCCAGATGGGCAGGCGCCCAGGGCCGGTAGTTGATGCTCGGGTCGTAATAGATGGGGTTGAACTTCGCCGAACGCAGCCAGGCCAGCTGGTTGACGGGCGGCGCGGCCTGACCGTACAAGCTGTTCCATCCATAGATGGCGCCACCCACGGCTGTGCCCACCGGCAACAGGTAGACATAGGGTGTCAGCGCACTGCTGAGCAAAGGCTTGTTGCGCGCGCTGTCCCAGGCCGTGCTGCCGTTCCACCAGAGCACACCGCTGCTGGTGTCGAGCAGCACTTCCCAGTCCATCGACCCCGAATCGTCCATGGCAAATATGACGTTCGGCTTGGCCAGCACCGAAGCCTTCAGCGGCAGTTCGGCCAGGGGCGTGTTGCCGCTGGCTGCACCTGCCAGCAAGGTGCCCAGGGCGGCCAGGAAAGTGGCGAACTGCAGGCGTGGTTTCATCGGGCGGTTTCTCGGGCGGGGCGCAGGGGCGCAAGGGTTGTTGTCATCAACCCTTGGTCAGGAGCGACTGGACAAAGATGGTGGTGTTCTTCGGCCCCGTCACGCGCACGGTGGCGCGGTACTGGCGCGAATTCGGCGGGAACAGGCGGTCGTCGCCATCGATGCGGCTGTCGGGCACCTTGATGGCCTTGACCAGGCATTCCTGCAGCGGGTCCTTGACGTCGTCCACCGAACACATCCGTTCGACCACGTAGCTGACGCGGTAAGCCCCTACATCGACCCCTGGCGCCGTTTCGAAATTGACCACGGGCAGGCCGTTGGTGTCCTCGCTTTGCACCTTGGCGAAGTACCAGCCGTCTGCGTTGGCGTTCTCATCGGCCTCGGGCAGGGCGCGCACACGGGCAAAGGCAGTGTTCAAGCCGATTTCCGAGGCCTGCAGCGACGTCTCGCGGTAGGTGTTGTTGCCGGTCGTCAGGGTGCTGGCCTCGGTCATGCGGGCCAGGGCCAGCGCGCCCAGCAGCATCACGGCCAGCAGGATGATGACGACCAGGATCGTCACCCCGCGTTCAGCGTTCAGGCGGCTTGGCTTCATTGCTGCCCCAGCACCAGATTGCGCAACGGTGCGACGACGGTGCTGGTGCGGTAGCGCCAGCAGTTCCAGTCGGCGTTGTCCAGGTTCTCGGGCGGGTTCAGCCACAGGCGCGGCTTGTCTGCCGTGGCCGAGCAGTTGCCGGCGGCGTCAGCCTTTTCAACCTGCGGGCTGCGCACGATGAGCCCGATGCGCATGGCGCGTATGCGCGGCAGGCGGTCGCCGTCGACAACGGCAAAGTCGTCTGTCGGGTCGACCCATGCTTCCAGCGTGGTGCTGCCGGGCGTATTGGCGGACACCCCGTATTGCATGCGAAACGAGACGACGTTGCGCGCCATGATGGCTGAGGTGCCTTCCAGCGGGCGTTCGACCAGCAGGTTGCCGCCAACAACGCGGTAGCGCACCCAGTTGACGGTGCCCAGCTGCGTGATGCGGCCGTCGTCGTTGAAAGCCGGGGCGGTAGTGAATGCCGCCCCGTTGTGGCGCCCGGTGCTTGCGAACGCCAGCAGCTGCGACGCCCCGCCTGCGGCATTGGTGACTTGCGTGACGCTGCGCACCAGGCAAGGCTGGGCGGGGTCGGGCGTGGCCGGGGCCAGCAGCACGGCGTCGCCAACGCTCACGGGCAGATACGATTCCAGCGCGCTGCTGCTGCCGTTGTTGGCCTCGCGCAGGCGCACGTTCGCACCCGATTCGACCCGGGTACCGAACACCACGTCGATGATGTCGCCATTGGCTGTGCGCTGCACCTGCAGCGGCGAGAACGCGGCGCCGTTGACCACCACGTTGGCCGCAACGCTGAAGTTCAGCGTTCTGCACAGGTAGGTCGCATCGCCGAAAAAGCCGAGCCCGGCAACGGATACATCGTCCTTCAGCGTCGTCAGCACCGCCACGCTGTTGACGGCCGCGCCAGTGGCGCCGATGCTCTGGCGTTGCGAAGCCGAAAAGCTGAGCGCGGTGGTGACCACCGCCAGGCTGACCAGCAGCGCAACCACCAGTCCGACCATCAGTTCGATGATCGACAGGCCCCGGCTGGGCGGTGCTGCTGGGTTTGTTGTTCTTGGTGCAGCTCGCCGCAGGCGCTTACTGCACATCGGTCACCACCTGCAGTCGAAAAGGGTCGGGGCCGCCCCTGGCGGCCCAGTCGATGACCACCGACAGCTCCGTGCCGTCCAACACCGCACGCACGCTGACCGGGGCCGGCAGGCCCTGGGCCACCCGCGCGCCCCACAGGTTGGTGCTGTCTCGCGCAGCGGCGCTGGTGCAGGTGCCCGTGGCCGGCAGGCTGTAGCAGTTCAGGTTGTCGGGGTCGACCAGGGCCGTGCTGAGCAGTTCGTTCGCGAACTGCATGGCAACAGCGCGGGTCTGTGCTTCAGTGGTCTGGACCACCATGCGCGTCTGGAAGCCGGCCAGCGCCAACATCCCGACAGACAGCAGGGCCAGGCCAATGAGCGCGTCCAGCAGGCCCACGCCCCGCACCGCAGGGCTGGCAGGGCGCTTCAGTTGCATGCGTTGACGTAGTCGCCACATAGCCGCACTGCGCCTCCCGCGTCGACCCGCAGGCCCGGGCATCGCCTCTCGGTGGTGCAGGCCGAACCTGTCACCACCAGGTTGACCGCAACATCCACCGGCTGGCCATTGGCCGCCAGCAGGGGCCGGCCATTGCTGCCGAAATCGAAGCTGGTGTTCGTTGACACCGTGACCGGTGCGGCCAGGCCAAATTCGCGAATCAACTCACCCGCGCCACCTGCCGAAAAGTCCAGGGTCCGAATGGTGCTGCCGGTCAAATTGACCTGCACCCGGGCGTTGCGCTTTTGGGCTTCGCTCTGTGCAAACAAGGTTTCTGTGTACAACGCATTGCCGGCTTCGCGCAGGCGTGAATTGGCGATGTAGTCGCCAAAAAACGGCGCTGCCGACAAAGCCAGCAAAGCGCTGATGGCCAAGCCGACCATCAGTTCGACGAGGGTCAGGCCGCGGGCCTTCAGCTGTCGCATGTGCCTCCGCGCAGAGACCAGCAATTCTCTGTGGGCCTGCCCTTCGGGTGGTCCACCGTCACGCGCACGCCCAGCTGGTTGACCTGGTAGGTGTAGCCGGCCATGGAACCCGAGCCCGTGGCGGTGGCGATGAAGACCGTGCCAGCAGCGTTGCCAATAGTGCAGCTGAAGCCGAAGTTCGATGGCGAAGGCAGGGGCTGTACGCCGCAGGCACCGGCAGCGTTGCTGTACCTGCCCGTGTCCTGAAAACGCTGTTCCATGCGCGTGGCGTAGGCGCTGAGGCTGTCCAGGGCCGCAGGCACGCGCGCGCGAAGAACGTACTCGCCGTAGGCCGGCAAGGCAATCGAAGCCAATATGGCAACGATCGCCACGGTGACCATGATTTCGATCAATGTAAAGCCGCGTTGGGCTGGGGGTTTCATCTGGGACTCTGGTGCGCGGTTGGATGCACGGCGGTCTTGCGCCTGGAAACTGTTGCGCGAGCCCTTGCATTAGCTGTCGCATTGGCTGTCGCATTGGCTATCGCACACCCTCTTGCAGAAGCTGGCGCTGACCCCGTGTTTGCCAGCGATTGCCGACAATTTGTTATTACCGGAAAACTGTAGCCCACACCTGCCCGAATAACGCCATACCCGACGCGCGTCACCGCGCGGATGAGGGGGTGTTCAGTTCACGTTCAAGTCTGGCTGCAGAAGGCCCCAGGGGCCGAAGGCATAGGCGTCCATGGCCAGCTCGCCGTAAGTCAGGCTGTCATGCACCCGCGCTGCCGGTCCGGGCGGGGTGCCGGCAGGGTTGCCGGCACCGGCTGCAATGAAGAAGGGCAGCAGGTGTTCGCTGCTGGGGTGCATCAGCGCGGCGTGCGGGGCCTGCGCGTGCCAGTCCATCAGGGCGGGCCAGTCTGCGGCGGCGCAACGGGCGGCCCACCAGTCGCGGAAGGCCGTGCTCTCGGGCGTGGCCGGCGCGTCCACCGGCACCGTGCCGCGGCCTGAAAAAACGCGCTGCAGGTTGTGGGTCAGGCTGCCGCTGCCCAGCACCAGCACGCCTTCATCCGCCAGAGGTGCCAGCGCCTGGCCCAGCGCAAACAGCTGCGCCGCCGTCCAGCCCGGCGGCCAGCCCAGCGGCAGCACAGGGATGTCGGCGCGCGGGAACATGTAGCGCAAGGGCGTCCAGATGCCGTGGTCCAGGCCGCCTTCGGCCTGGCGCTGCACCGGCAGCCCGGCAGCCTGCAGCAGGCTGATGACGCGCATTGCCAGCGCCGGGCTGCCCGGGGCGTCGTAACGCAGCGAGCGCAGGCGCGGGTCGAAGCCGCCGAAGTCATAGAGGGCCTGATGGCGCGCTGCTGCCAGCACCACAGGCGTGCGCGTGAGCGTGTGCGCCGAGGCCACGACGATGGCCTTGGGCCGGCCGAAGCCGGCTTCCAGCGCCTGCCCCAGCGCCTGCATGAAATGGCCGGCCTCGCGCGGCTCCAGCGCCGTCATCGGCGAGCCGTGGGACACGAAGAGGGTGGGATAGGTTGCCATGCCACCATTAACGCATTGGCGGCGCCTTCGGCCGTTCAAGCCCCCTGCACGCAGCGTGCTGCGGCGAATGCGGTACCTTCAGAGGATGAACATTGCCCGTTCCCCTTCCATCCGCGCCCTGGCCTGGCGCCAGACCCTGCGCGACTTCCGCGCTGGCGAACTACGCCTGCTGGCCGTGGCCGTGGTGCTGGCCGTGGCCGCATTGACCGCGGTCAGCTTTTTTGCCGACCGCCTGAACAACGGCCTGCAGCGCGACGCGCGCCAGTTGCTGGGCGGCGACGCCATTGTCGGCAGCGACAAGCCCACCCCGCCCGAATTGCTGGCCCAGGCCACGGCGCTGGGGCTGCGTACGGCGCAAATCGTGGGTTTCCCGAGCATGGGCCGGGCGCCTGAAGCCCAGGGCGGCGCTTCCCGCCTGGTGGCTGTGAAGGCCGTGACGCCAGACTACCCGCTGCGTGGCCGCATGGGCCTGCAGGACGCCCCGGACGGGCCCATCCAGTCCGTGGCCGCGGCGCCCGAACCCGGGCAAGTGTGGGTCGACGCGGCCATTCTCGATAGCCTGAAGCTCAAGCTCGGCGACAAGCTGCTGCTGGGCGACAGCGCCTTGCAGATCAGCCGCATCATCGCCACCGAACCCGACCGCGGCGGCGGCTTCATCAGCTTTGCGCCGCGCGTCATGCTGGCCCAGGCCGACCTGGCCGCCACCGGCCTGGTGCAGCCGGCCAGCCGCGTGAACTACCGCCTGGCCGTGGCCGCCCCCGACAGCCTGGGCGTGGCCCGGGGCGACGCGCAGGTGCGCGAGTTCGTGCGTTTTACCGAAGCGCGCATCAAGACCGCCGCCCTGCGCGGGCTGAGCGTTGAATCACTGCAAAGCGGTCGCCCTGAAATGCAGCAGGCGCTGGACCGAGGCCAGAAGTTCCTGAACCTGGTGGCCCTGCTGGCGGCCCTGCTGGCGGCGGTGGCCGTGGCCATCGCCTCGCGCGACTTCGCCCTGCGCCACCTGGACGACTGCGCCATGCTGCGCGTGCTGGGCCTGTCGCAACGCCGCATTGCGGGCGCCTACACGCTGGAATTCGTCTGGGTCGGCCTGGCCGCCAGCGCGGTGGGCGTGCTGATCGGTTTCGTTGTTCACTTCGCATTTGTGCTGCTGCTCAAGGGCCTGGTTCAGTCGGCACTGCCGCCGGCATCGCTGTGGCCGGCGGCCTTCGGCTTCGGCGTCGGGCTGACGCTATTGCTGGGCTTCGGGCTGCCGCCGGTGCTGCAGCTGGCACAGGTGCCGCCGCTGCGCGTCATCCGGCGCGAGGTCGGCGGCGTGAAGGCGGCGTCCGTGGGCGTGCTGGCCGCCGGCACGCTGGGCTTCGTCGCGCTGCTGATGGCGGTGTCGAGCGACCTGAAGCTGGGCGCCATCGCCGTGGGCGGCTTTGCGGTGGCGATTGGCATGTTCGCCGTGCTGGCCTGGCTGGCGGTGCGCCTGCTGCGCCGGGCGGTGCCCGAAGCCGGCACGCCGCGTTGGTGGACTTTTGGCGCCAGCGCGCCGCGTTGGCTGGTGCTGGCCACGCGCCAGATTGCGGCGCGCCCGGCCTTTGCCGTGCTGCAAGTCTCGGCGTTGTCGGTCGGCCTGCTGGCCCTGGTGCTGCTGGTGCTGCTGCGCACCGACCTCATCGGCAGCTGGCGCGCGGCCACGCCGCCTGACGCGCCCAACCGTTTCATCATCAACCTGCAGCCCGACCAGGGCGATGCCTTCAAGGCCAGGCTGGCTGAAGCGGGCGTCAAGCGCTACGACTGGTACCCGATGATCCGCGGCCGCCTGGTGGCCATCAACGACCAGCCCGTCGCGGCTCAGGACTACGCTGAAGAACGCGCCAGCCGGCTGGTCGAGCGCGAATTCAACCTCAGCTTTGCCGCCAACCACCCCGACCACAACCAGATCGTAGCCGGCGACTGGTCGCGCCCCGCGGCTGACGACGGCGACGGCTTGTCGGTTGAAGAAGGCCTGGCGCAGCAGCTGGGCCTGAAGCTGGGCGACACCCTGCACTTTGACATCGGCGGCCAGGCCCAGAGCGGGCGCATCACCAGCCTGCGCAAGGTCGACTGGGGTTCGATGCGCGCCAACTTCTTCGTCATGTTCGCGCGCGGCCAGATGACCGAGGTGCCAGTCAGCTACATCGCGGCCTTCAAGGCCCCGGTCACACCGGGCTTCGACAACGCGCTGTCGCGCGAATTCCCGAACATCACCAACGTCGACATCTCGGCCACCATGGCGCAGGTGCAGGGGGTGCTGGACCAGGTCATCCGCGCCGTCGAATTCCTGTTTGGCTTCACGCTGCTGGCGGGCTTGGTGGTGTTGTTTGCGGCCATCACCGCCACGCGCGAAGCGCGTTCGCGCGAATTCGCCATCATGCGGGCACTGGGCGCCAGTTCGCGCCTGCTGGCCCAGGTGCAGCGCACCGAACTGCTGGGCGTGGGCGCGTTGGCGGGCTTCCTGGCTTCACTGGCGGCCATGGCCGTGGGCTGGGCGCTGGCCCGTTATGCGTTTGAATTCGCGTGGACGCCAGCGCTGTGGGTGCCGCTGGTCGGCGCCGTCGCCGGGGCCTTGCTGGCCCTGGCTGCGGGCTGGTGGGGGCTGCGCGAAGTGCTGTCGCGGCCGGTGCTGCAGACGCTGCGTCGGGTGGGGGCGGTTTAGAGATAGGGCAAGGACCAAGGCCCCTGCCGGCTTGGACCTGGTGCAGTATTCGACGCTATGTGGAACATCAAACCGCGTCTTGGGTCGACTGGCGACGTTGCAAATCCGCGCGATGCAAATGAGCATCGCTGTGGTTTGCGCCTCGCCAGACAACCCAATCCATCGGTTTTCTTGAGTTCCACACAGCATCGAACACTGCACTAAAACGTTTCCCAGTCGCTGTCTGCCCCGGCCACGGCTGGGCTGGGGGCCTTGGCTGCTGCCGGCGGTGTTGTGGGCTTGGGTGCGGACTTCGTTGCAGGCTTCGCTGCCGGTAGTTTCGTCACCTTCGTCACCTTGGCCACCACACCACGGGCCAGTGCGGCCGGGGCCGCTGCCGGGGCGCGGGCCGCGACCATGGCCAGTGCCGGCGCCCTGTCGGCTGCTGCCCCCAGCTGAAACCGCCCCAGCACCGCTGCCAGCCGCCCGGCCTGTTCGGTCAGGCTTTCGGCAGCCGCAGCGCTCTGCTCCACCAACGCGGCGTTCTGTTGCGTCACCTGGTCCAGCTTGCCGACAGCGCCATTCACCTGGCCGATGCCGCTGCTCTGTTCGGCCGCAGCGGCGCTGATCTCGCCAATGATGTCGCTCACGCGCTGCACGCTGGTCACCAGCTCGGCCATCGTGTTGCCCGCGTCCTGCACCTGGCGCGTGCCACCTTCGACCTTTTCCACGCTGGCCTGAATCAGGGTCTTGATTTCGCGCGCGGCTTCGGCACTGCGTTGCGCCAGGCTGCGCACCTCGCCGGCCACGACCGCGAAGCCGCGGCCCTGTTCGCCTGCGCGGGCGGCTTCCACAGCCGCATTCAGCGCCAGGATGTTGGTCTGGAAGGCAATACCGTCGATGGTGCCAATGATGTCGGCGATGCGGTGGCTGCTGCTGTTGATCTCGCCCATGGTCTGAATCACCTGCTGCACCGCCTGCCCACCGCGTTCGGCCACGCTGCTGGCCGTGCCGGCCAGTTGCTTGGCGGTGCGCGCGCTTTCGGCCGTCTGGCCCACGGTGCCGGTCAGTTGCGACATCGAGCTGGCCGTCTGCTGCAGGTTGCCGGCAGCCTGTTCGGTGCGCTGGCTCAGGTCGGTGTTGCCGCTTGCGATTTCCTGCGCGGCGGTGCGGATGCTGTCGGTGGCCTGGCGCACCGTCTGCAACGATTCGCGCAGCCCCGTCAGCATCTGGCCGTTGCTGCGCAGCAATTCGCCAATCTCGTCATTGCGCGTGCTGTGCACTGTTTGTGTCAGGTCGCCAGCGGCCACGGCCTGGCTGATCTGCGCGGCGCGCTGAATGTCGCGCACGATGCGTCTTTGCGCCCGCCAGCCATAGCCCAGCGCACCCAGGGTGGCGGCGGCACCCAGGGCGCCCAGCAACAGCACCAGCCACTGCGCCTGCTGTGCCGACTTTTCGACGTAAGCCAGGCGCAGCATTTCCTTGCGGTCCAGCACACTTTGCAGTGACTTGCGCAGTTCGCCGAAGGTGGCCTCGGCAGACTTCATGGCCGCCACGCCCATGTTCACTTCGACCGAGGTCAACTCGATCGCCTTGTCGATCTGCCCTCGGTACTTGTCGATCTGCTGCGCTACTGCGCCTACGCCAGCGCCCACGGCGTCATCGCCACCGGCTTCGGTGGCCAGGCCTGCCACCACCCGCTTGACGCCTTGAAGTTGATCGCCCAGGCCACTGCGGAAGGCCTTGATTTCGGCCTCGGCCATCGAATCGGCAATGGCCTGCGTGCGGTACACGCTGGCGTGGATTTCGGCCAGTTGCTGCTGGGTTGCCGAGGCGATGTTCAGGCTCTGGATGTCTGAACTGAAGAGCAGCTGTGACGCCTGTGCCTGGCGCTGCTGCATCAGGTTCGACACGGCGCCCGTGCCCAGGGCCACGGCGGCCGTCAGCAAGGGCGCAATCAGCAATTGGGTAGCCAGTTTCATGCGCGTTCTTGCCCGGGTTTCAGGGGTAGACGCCGCCGCAGACTGCCGTCTCGTTCAGCTTCTCGCAGTACATGACCTTCGGCTCGATCTTCTTGCTCACCGGGTTAGTGAACTTGTATTCCTGCCATGCGCCAGCAGGCTTGGCCTTGACCATGGCCACGCGTTCCTTGATGAAGAACTTGCCGTCGATGTCGGTCAACTCGATCAGCTCTCTGCCCACCTGCTTGGGGTTGGCGCCGTGGGCCAGGCACTTGCCGTCCAGGCCGTAAGCCACCAGGTACAGGTCGCGGTCGATGAACTGCGGGTCCTTGGCCGTGAAGGCGGCGTAGCCCTTCTCGACGCCATTGGCCTTGATGAAGGCGATGCCCTTTTTCACCATGGCGATGGCGTCTTCCTTGGTGGCATCGGTGCTGGCCGATACAGGGGCGGCGAAGCAGCCGAAAGCCAGGGCGATGGCGGCCAGACGTGGCAGGGGGTGTTGGGCAATGTTCATGGGGTTCTCCAGGTGGTACCTGTTCATTTCGGCGTCATCGTGCTTGAGCTTGAGGCCTTCCGATCACTGAAATAACGTGGGCCAGGGCAGTATTTCCAGGCAGGCGCGTGCGGCTGCGATGCGAAACGCCGCGCGCGAGCCGCGTAAATGCAAAACGCCGCGGGTTCACCGCGGCGCCGTCGAAAGGGGTGGGGCGTAAGCCAGCGCGCCCGGCGTTCAGTGACCGATCAGGCCCATGTCGGCGCTGCTCATCAAGGCTTCGATGTCCATCAGGATCAGCATGCGTTCCTTGTCGGTGCTGGCGCCTTCGCCCTGGCCCTGGCCTTGACTCTGGACCTGCCCGTTCTTGATGGTGCCGATGCCGGTGATGAAGCTGGCATCGATGCTTGAATTCAATTCGGGCGCAGGCTTGATGTTGTCGCGCCCCAGTTCCAGCACGTCGGACACCGAATCGACCACCGCGCCGACCACGCGCCCCCGCACGTTCAGCACCACGACGACGGTGAAGCCGTTGTATTCGACTTTCTCGCAGCCCAGCTTCAGGCGCAGGTCGATGATGGGCACGATGACACCGCGCAGGTTGACCACGCCCTTGATGAAGGACGGGGCGTTGGCAATGCGCGTGGGGCTCTCGTACGAGCGGATTTCCTGCACGCGCAGGATGTCGATGCCGTATTCCTCGTCGCCCAGACGAAAGGTCAGGAATTCCCCGCCTGCTGCCGTGGTGGCGGCTGCGGTGCCGCCGTGGCCGGTGCGGGCAGTACCGCCCCGTGTGGCCTCGGCGCGTGCGATGTGGGGGGCTTCGGCAATCATGTCCATGGTGGGGTCCTCAAGCGGTGGGCTTCTGTCAGCAGGTTATCGGCAGGGCCGAGAGTGTTCTTTAAGGCCAGGTCGGTCGGGGTTCAGAAGGTTTCCCAGTCGCCGTCGGCTGACGTGGGTGATGTCGTCGGCGATGGAGCCGGGGCGCGGGCGGCCACTGGCGCTGGCCGCGGCCCGTCAGTCGGGTGTTTGGCGCGCGCCAGCACGCGGCTGGCCTCGGCCTTCGGGCTGGACTGGGTGGGGCTGGGTTTGTATTCGGGCCTCGGCGCTGGGCGCGGTGCTGGCGCGGGTGAGTGGGCAGGGTTGGGCGTGGCACGTGACGAAGCCGCAACCCCGGCCCCGGCCTGCGCGGCCAGCCTGAAGGTTCCCACCACGGCGCTGAGCTTGCGCGACTGGTCGGCCAGGCTTTCGGCTGCAGCCGCACTTTCTTCCACCAGGGCGGCGTTCTGCTGCGTCATCTGGTCCAGGCCGGCCACGGCTTCGTTCACCTGGCGCAAGCCCGTGCTTTGCTCTGAGGTCGCGGCGCTGATTTCGCCGATCACGTCGGTCACGCGCTGCACGCCACTGACGATGTCGCCCATCGCTGTGCCGGCGTCCTGCACCAGGCGTGTGCCGGTGTCGACCTTCTCGACGCTGGCCTGAATCAGCGTTTTGATCTCGCGCGCCGCTTCGGCGCTGCGCTGCGCCAGGCTGCGCACTTCGCCGGCCACGACCGCAAAGCCGCGGCCCTGTTCACCGGCGCGCGCGGCCTCTACTGCCGCGTTGAGTGCCAGGATGTTGGTCTGGAACGCGATGCCGTCGATGGTGCCGATGATGTCGGCGATGCGCCGGCTGCTGGTGTTGATCTCCTGCATCGTGCTGACCACCTGCGACACCACCGCACCGCCGTGTTCTGCAGCCTGGCTGGCGCTGGCGGCCAGCTGGTTGGCGGTGCGTGCGCTGTCTGCCGTCTGGCTGACGGTCCCGGTCAGTTCTTCCAGGCTGCTGGCGGCCTGCTGCAGGCTGCTGCTGGTTTGTTCGGTGCGGGTGGACAGGTCCAGGTTGCCGCTGGCGATCTGTGCGCTGGCGGTGCCGATGCTGTCGCTACCGGCGCGCACTTCGCCCACCAGTTTGCGCAGGGCTTCCTGCATGCGGGCCAGCGAATGCTGCATCGCCGCCACTTCGTCGCTGCCCTCGGCCATGACCTGGCCCGACAGGTCGCCGCTGCCGATGCGGTCGGTGGCGTCCACCGCGCGCTTCAAGGGTTGTGTGATCGAAAGTGTGATGACCCAGGCTGCAGCGCTGCCGATGGCGAAAGCAGCTGCCAGCAATGACAGCAGCAACACTTCGGCGCTTTGCACCGCCTGCTCGACCGCCTTGACGGCGTCGCGCACACGTTCTTGCTGGAAGGTTGCCAGCGCTTCGATGGCTGCGACATAGGCTTCAGAGGCCGGAATCATGGTGGCCTTCAGCTGGTTGGCGGCAGCAGCAGCGTCGCCAGCTTTCAATCTGTCCAGCACTTCCTTGCGCCCCGCGACATAGGCAGCACGCTGGCTGGCAATGGTCGCCAGCAGTTGCTTGCCCTGGTCGCTGTCGATCATGCCAGTCAGGTCGTCCTGCAGCTTGTTGATCTTTTCGCTCGTCTCTTTCATCGGCCCGGCGAAATAGTCGGTCACGTCGCCGCTGCCGCCAGACTTGGCGATGGCCAGGGCGCGGCTGGCATTCAGGTGCACCAAGCTGCGCCATTGGTCGGAAATGGCCGCGCGCCGCTGCAATTCGACAACTTGGGCGTTGTCCTTGGAGATGTGCTTCAGTTGCAGCATCAGGCTGATGACCATGGCCGCCATCAGGGCCAGTACGAGGCCGAAGCCCCATGCCAGGCGCGGGCCGATTTTGAGTTGATTGATCTTCATGGCGTTTTGCGCTCTCCGTGGTGATCTGTTGTTGCTTGAAGTGACTTGCAGCGTGAAGGCGGGGATTGGATGGCGCTTGACTGGCGCTTGACTGGCGCTTGACTGGGGCCTGGCTGGGGACGGACTGGCCCTTGGCTGCCCACCCCAGCCATCCGGGTCGTGGCTTCAATGACGCGACTGCCGCACCAGCGAACCGACGTCAAGAATCAGCGCCACGCGCCCGTCGCCCATGATGGTGGCGCCCGACACGTCGGGCACCTTGCGGTAGTTGCTCTCCAGGTTCTTCACCACCACCTGCTGCTGGCCCAGCAGTTCGTCGACCAGCAGGGCCACGCGCCCGCCCTCGGCCTCGACCACCACCATGATGTTGGTCGACTTGTCGAAGTCGAAGCGCGGCACGTTGAAGATCTTCTCCAGGTCGACCACGGGCATGTATTCGTCGCGCACATCGACGACGCGGCCCGTGCCGCCGATGGTCTTGACCATGCCCGGCTGGACCTGGAACGACTCGATCACGCTGGACAGCGGCAGGATGTAGACCTCTTCGCCCACGCCCACGCTCATGCCGTCCATGATGGCCAGCGTCAGCGGCAGGCGCACGCGCACGGTCATGCCGTAGCCTTCGGCGCTGTCGATTTCCACCGTGCCGCCCAGCGCGGTAATGTTCTTCTTCACCACGTCCATGCCGACACCGCGGCCGGAGACGTCGGTCACGACGTCGGCGGTGCTGAAGCCGGCGGCGAAGATGAGGCCGTAGACATCGCTGTCGCTCATCGAGTCGGGCGCGTCGATGCCGCGTTCACGCGCCTTGGCCAGCAGCTTGGCGCGGTTCAGGCCTTTGCCGTCGTCGCGCACCTCGATGACGATGCTGCCGCCCTGGTGGGTGGCGATCAGGGTGATGGTGCCGGTTTCGGGCTTGCCCTTGGCCAGGCGTTCGGCCGGCATCTCGATGCCGTGGTCGCAGCTGTTGCGCACCAGGTGCGTCAGCGGGTCGGTGATCTTCTCGACCAGGCCCTTGTCCAGTTCGGTGGCTTCACCCACCTGCACCAGTTCGACCTTCTTGTCCAGCTTGCTGGCCAGGTCGCGCAGCATGCGCGGGAAGCGGTTGAAGACCAGCGACATCGGAATCATGCGGATCGACATCACCGCTTCCTGCAGGTCGCGGGTGTTGCGGTCCAGGTCGGCCAGGCCACTGGCCAGCTGCTGGTACAGAGCGGCATCGATGCCCTTGCCGTTCTGCGACAGCATGGCCTGGGTGATGACGAGTTCGCCTACCAGGTTGATGAGCTGGTCGACCTTCTCGACCGAAACGCGCAGCGTGCTGGATTCCGGTGCAGCCGCAGCCTTTTCCGGTCGCGCTGCTGCGGCCTTGGCGGGGTTGGCATCAGCGGCAGCGGCACTGCCGGCGGCCGCGCCGGCAGTGCCGTCGGTGTTGCCAGCGCTTGTGCCGGGTACGCCAGATGCGTCGGTTGTGCCGAGTGTGCCGGGGGTGCCGGGGGCGCCGGGGGCGTCGTCGAAGAAGCCGTAGCCCGGGTCGCTGTCTGGGCGGCTCTTGCCGTAGGCCACGGGCGCGCCGGGCGCGCCTTCGTGAAAGCCGTAACCGGCGGTCAGTGGCTGCAGCTTCACCTGTTCACGGGCGACATGGAAGGTGAACAGGTCCAACAGGTCGTTGTCGCTGGACGAAGTGACGATCTTGAAGCGGCGTATGCCGTCGGCCGAGCGTCCGGCGTCCAGCGGCTCGATCGTGCCCAGGTCGGTGATTTCCTTGAACAGTTCGACCAGGTTGTCGGCCAGCGCGGTGTCTTCCAGCGGCCCGACGGTCAGCTCCAGCGCGCGCGTGGACTTCTGGGCAGCCGCCGCCGGCGCCACAGCAACAGCAGCGACCGGCGTCGGCGCGACGGCCGGGGACGCTGCCTTCACGGGCGCAGCCGCCCGGCCTTCGACCTGGGTGCGAATGGTGCTCAGCAGCTTGCTGGTGTCGACGGCCGCAGCGCCATTGCCCTGGTGGCGGGCCAGCATGGCTTTCAGTGCGTCGCCACTGGCCAGCAGCACGTCCACCATCGCCGTGGTGGGGGTCAGTTCGCGGCGTCGCAGCTTGTCCAGCAGCGTTTCCATCTGGTGCGTCAGTTCGGCCACGTCGTTGAAGCCGAAGGTGGCGGCACCGCCCTTGACCGAATGGGCGCAGCGGAAGATGGCGTTGAGCTCTTCTTCGTCGGCGTGCGCAATGTCCAGCGCCAGGAGCATCTGCTCCATGGTGTCGAGGTTCTCGCCGGCTTCTTCGAAAAAGACCTGGAAGAACTGGCTCAGGTCGATGCCGGCGGCTGCGCTGGCGTCACTGGTGTCTTGATTCATCATGCTGGGGTCCTGTTTCGTGCCCGATTGAAAGCCGTGGAACCGGCTTTGCCCCCTGGGGTCGGGAGCAGCGTCAGTGGCAAGCGCGGGGGGTTTACTTGATCACCTTGCCAATGACTTCCACCAGCTTGGCCGGGTCGAAGGGCTTGACCAGCCAACCGGTGGCGCCGGCGGCGCGGCCGGCTTGCTTCATCTGGTCGCTGCTCTCGGTCGTCAGGATGAGGATGGGCGTGCTCTTGAACTTGGGGTTCTCGCGCAGCTTCTTCGTCAGGCTGATGCCGTCCATGCGCGGCATGTTCTGGTCGGTCAGCACGAGGTTGAAGTCACGGCTGTTGGCCTTCTCGAAGGCGTCCTGGCCGTCCACGGCCTCCACCACATTGAAGCCGGCGTTCTTCAACGTGAAGGACACCATCTGGCGCATGGAAGCACTGTCGTCAACGGCAAGGATGGAATGCATGGCGGGTTCTTTCGAGGGGCGTGAAGCGGGGACGATGGGTATGCGGAGCGGCAGGCTTAGAACAGGTCGACGGACCCAGCGTCCATCTCGTCCTGAGTGACCGGGTTGGGGCGCTGTGGCAGGTCTTCGACGACAGCGTCGCCGTCACCGTCGCCGTTGAAGGCGTCGTTGGCCAGGCGGTCGGCGCAGTTGCGCAGCCGGCGTGTGGTGTGCGTGATCAGTTGGCTGGCCATGTCCTGGAACTGCAGCGCGGTGATGGCGCCGCCCAGCGTCTGGCGGGCGTCGTTCAGCGTCTTCGGTTGCGTGCTGGGAGCGCCTTCCAGTTCGCGCAGCGCGGTTTCCAGGTGGGCCGTGGCGTCGGTGAAGTGGCTCATCAAAGCCTGGCTGGCGTCGTTCAGCAGGCGCTGCAGACGTTCCAGGTCGTTGCTGGCCACCATCAGGTGGTCTTGCAGGTCGGCCGCGACGGCCAGCGGAAACCCGGTGCCGGGTGGCTGGGAGGGGGCGTCCTGAACGAGCATATGGCTCCTGCTTGGGGTTGGGCCAGCGATGCGCATGTCGCTGGTATGGAGCCATTTTCGGCAGCTACCCCGTCAACATTGAGGGAAAGATGGGCTGAAAGCGGCCGCAATTCCGCGCCCCAGGCCATGTTGCTGCCCGGTTTGGCCGCGTTTGCTCGCCTTTGCCCGCGTTGGCCACTGTCCGCCCGCGTCCGCCCGCCTCCGCCCGAAGCGCGCACTTGTGCCGGGGGGGCTTTGCGATACTCAACGGCATGAGAGCGGTCGCCGATACCCCCCTGCCAGAGCCCGTCCGCCCAAGCGCAAGCCGGCCGGTGCGCTTGCTGCATCTCGAAGACTCCGAGCCCGACCACGCCCTGGCCCTGGCCCATCTGCAGCGCGGCAATCTGGCGGTGCTGGCCACGCGCATCGAATCGCGCGCCGAGTTCGAAGCCGCGCTGGCCCGGCCCTGGGACGTGGTGCTGTCTGACTACCACCTGCCCGGATTCACCGGCGTCGAAGCCCTGCAGTTGCTGCGCGAACGCGGCTCGGCCCAGGGTTCGGAACTGGCTTTGCTGCCCTTCATCCTGGTTTCGGGCCAGATTGGCGAAGACACCGCGGTCGAGGCCATGCGCAACGGCGCCAACGACTACCTGCTGAAGAACAACCTGGCCCGCCTGGCGCCGGCCATCGAACAAGCCGTGGCCGCGGCCGAGAGCCAGCGCGCCCGTTTGCAGGCCGACCAGCAGTTGGAGATTTCGCGCCTGCGCCTATCTGAACTGGCCCAGCATCTGCAAACCAGCGTCGAGGCCGAGCGCCACGCCATCGCGCGCGAAATTCACGACGACGTGGGTGGCGCGCTCACGGCGCTGAAGTTCGAACTCGACTGGATTCGCCGCAACACCGCCGGCAGCACCAGCCTGCCGGTCGAATTGCCGGCGCGCGTGCACAGCGCACTGGAACTGGTGACGCATGCCATCGAAACGAGCCAGCGCATCATGCAGAACCTGCGCCCGGCCATTCTTGAACAGGGCCTGCTGGCAGCGCTGCAGTGGATGTGCAGCGCCTTCGAGAAACGCACCCGCATCGACTGCGAACTGCGCGTGGCCGCAGCCCTGCGGGCCAGGCCGGGCGATGAGGGCTCAACGCCGTTGCCGCTGCCGCCGGGCGTGGCCCTGGTGGCCTACCGCACAGTGCAGGAGGCACTGACGAACGTCAGCAAACACGCCCAGGCCCGGCAGGTGGTGGTGGACGTGTCGGCCAGCGCCGGGGTGCTGAGCCTGGAAGTCAGCGACAACGGGCGCGGCCTGGCGGCTGGCGCCCTTGGCAAGACAAAGAGCTTCGGCATCCGCGGGCTGCATGAGCGGGCGTCGACAGTGGGCGGCTGGGTCGACCTGAGCAGCGGGCCCGCGGGCACGACGCTGATCTTGTCGGTGCCACTGCATCTTGAAGCCGCGGGCGGCGGCATGTCCTTTGCTGCTGATACGGACGCCGACGCCGACGCCGACGCCCACGCCAAGCCAGACGCCGAAGCCGAGGCCTGGTCCACCCGATACTGAACAGGCACCATGATCGAAGTCATTCTTTGCGACGACCACGCACTCATACGCCGTGGCATCCGCGACACCCTGTCAGACGCACCCGACATGCGTGTCGTCGGTGAAGCCGGCGATTACGGCGAACTGCGTTCTCTGATGCGTGAACTGGGTGCCGCGCGCAGCGAGGGCCGCAGCGACGGGCGCAGTCTTCAGTCTGAAGCGCGCCGCGCTGCACCCTGCGACGTGCTGGTGCTGGACATCAACCTGCCCGGCCGCAGCGGGCTGGACGTGCTGCATGCGCTGAAGGACGAAGCCAGCCCCGTCAAGGTGCTGGTGGTCAGCATGTACCCGGAAGACCAGTACGCCATCCGCGCGCTGCGTGCGGGTGCTTATGGCTATGTCAACAAGGCCGGCGACCCGCAACTCATCGTGCAGGCCGTGCGCACCGTGGCCCAGGGGCGCAAGTACGTCACGCCGGAGATTGCGCAAATGCTGGTTGAGAGCCTGACCATGCCGGCACAGGAAAACGCGCACACCACGCTGAGCGACCGCGAACTGCAAACCCTGGTGCTGATAGCCAGCGGCAAGCGCCTGGCCGACATTGCCGAGGCCCTGACGCTGAGCCCGAAGACGGTGTCTGTCTACCGCGCTCGTGTGCTGGAAAAGCTGGGTCTGGCTAACAACGCCGAACTGACGGTCTACGCCATTCGCAGTGGCCTGGTGGGGCAGTGACGCGCACGCGGGGCGCGGCGGCGTCCGCCGGGTCCAGGGGCCCGGCCAATCTGCTGGACGACCCGCAGGCCATGCGCTGTGCAGGGCGCGATGTGCTGTCTCTGGCCTTGCTGGACGCGCGCAACCACCTGCTGCGGGCGCTGGCCGCGTTCGACGCACCAGGCACCCCGCCCGGCTTGCGCCAGCAGGCCTGGGAAACGGCCCTGCGCACGGGCGCGTGGCAGGGGCGCTGGCTACTGCAGGGTGGATTGCCAGTTGAATCGCGAGTTGAATTGCAAGATTCGGCGCCAGGCCCGCCCCGGGCGCACGACGAAGTTGGCCGCGCCTGGCTGGCGCAAGTTCTGGAGGCCAGTCTGGACAGACTGCAGGAAGTGCCCGACGAGCCGCAGGCCCTGTCCCCCTGGCACCAGGCCCTGCAGCATGAAGACCGCCTGACGGAAAGGCTGGCCGTGTTGCTGCAGCGCGCAGCACCGCCAGCGCGCAGCGTGCGCGCGCCGCTGTGGATGCCGGCCCAGCGCTGGTGCCTGGGCAGCGGGCCGGGCCGGCTGCCCGGTGTGCCTTACAGCGAATGGGGCGCGGAAGAGCTGGCGCTGCCCGACTTCGAGATCGACGCCCAGCCCGTGAACTGGCAGCAGTTCGCCGAATTCGCCACTGACGGTGGCTACGACCGCCGCGAACTGTGGGGCGAAGCCGGTTGGGCCTGGCTGCAAGACCAACCCGAAGCGCGCCGTGCGCCGCGGCATGTGGTGCAGCTGCTGGGGGGTGTGCTGGTGCAGCGCGGGGGTGTCAGGCAAGGCCACGGGAACGGGAACGGGAACGGGAGAGGGCCAGGGCCAGGGCCAGGGCCAGGGCCGGTGCCACAGCCAGAGCCCCAGGCCGCGCTGCAACGCGCCGCACCTGGCCAGGCCGCCATGCATGTCAGCCGCTTCGAAGCCCAGGCCTGGTGCCGCTGGGCTGGCCGCCGCTTGCCGACCGAGCCCGAATGGGAACTGGCTGCAGCCAGCGCCGGCCACCGCGGCTTTGCCTGGGGCGATGTGCACGAATGGGTGGCCGGCAGTGCGCGGCCCTGGGCTGGCGCCGGCAGTGCGCCGCCGGGCTGCCTGGACCTGCCGCCGCCCAGCGGCAGCCAGGGCGTGCTGCGCGGTGCTTCGTTTGCCACCCGGCAACGCTGGCATCACCCCAAGGCACGCCGCTACGCCCCGCCGGGGCATGATGACGCTTTCTGCGGCTTTCGCAGCTGCGCTGTCTGAAGCCGCTTTTTCTGAACCCAAAGCCATGCCGAGCCTGCACTTCAACCTCAACGGCCGCGCCACCACGGTGGACGCCGAACCCGCCACTCTGCTGATCGACCTGCTGCGCGGCCCCCTGGCCCTGACGGGCACGCACCAGGGCTGCGACACCGCGCAATGCGGCTGCTGCACCGTGCTGCTGGACGGCGACAGCGTCAAGGCCTGCAGCGTGCTGGCCGTGCAGGCCGCTGGCCGCAGCGTCACCACCATCGAAGGCCTGGCGCGTGCCGATGGCACCCTGCACCCGGTGCAGGAGGCTTTTGTCGCCTGCCACGGTCTGCAATGCGGCTTCTGCACGCCCGGCATGGTGATGTCGGCCACCTGCCTGCTGCAGCACACGCCGCAGCCCACTGAAGCGCAGATCGTGCAGGCCCTCGAAGGCAATCTGTGCCGCTGCACGGGCTACGTCAACATCGTCAATTCGGTGCAGCAGGCGGCACGGGTCATGGCAGGGGCACAGACGGCGGGGGAACACGCATGAACGCGCCCGATCTTGTTTTTGGCGGCGGCAAGTTCGGCAGCGGCCAGGCCGTGCGCCGCATCGAAGACCCGGCCCTGGTGCAGGGCCTGGGGCAATTCACCGACGACGTGGCCCCGGTGGGCCAGGTTTTCATGCGCTTCGTGCGTTCGTCCTTCGCCCACGGCCGGCTGCGCCAGGTCGACGTCGATGCCGCGCGCGCCATGCCTGGTGTGCTGGCGGTCTACACCGGGGCTGATTTGCTGGCCGCAGGCGTCAAGCCGCTGCCACCGGCAGCCGGCTTCAAGCAGGCCGGCGGCCAGCCGATGAGCCCGCCGCCCAAGCATGCTTTGGCAGTCGACATGGTGCGCTTCGTCGGCGAACCCCTGGCCGCCGTGGTGGCCGAAACGCGCGAAGCCGCACGTGCCGCCGCCGATGCGGTGATGGTCGACATCGACCCCCTGCCCAGCGTGGCCGGTGCTGTCCAGGCCTTGGCCGAAGGCGCACCCCTGGTCTGGGACGGCGCCCCTGGCAACGTGCTGGCCGAGGCTCGCCATGGCGACGCTGCAGCCACCGACGCCGCCTTCGCACGCGCCGCGCACCGCATCACGCTGGACCTGGTGAACCAGCGCCTGGCGCCCAGCACGATGGAGCCGCGCGCTGTGTTGGCCTGGGTGGATGACGACGGCAAAGGCAAAGGCGAAGGCAAAGGCAAAGGCGAACGCGGCCGCCTGCATGTGCGCCTGTCGAGCCAGATGCCCACCGGCGTGCGCGCCGGCCTGGCCGCCACGCTGCCCGGCCAGACGCTGGAGACCATTCGCGTGCTGGTGGGCGACGTCGGCGGCGGCTTCGGCATGAAGACCGCGCTTTACCCGGAAGACGTGACCGTGGCCTTTGCGGCGCTGCAACTGGGGCGGCCGGTGAAGTGGCAGGCCGAACGACTGGAAGACTTCCTGACCGCCGTGCACGGCCGCGACCTCGTCAGCCATGCCGAACTGGCGCTGGACGCTTCGGGCCGTGTGCTGGCGCTGCGCATTCGTTCGCTGGCCAATGTCGGCGCCCTGCCCACGGGCGCGGGCGTGGCCATCCAGTTGCTGATCGGGCCCTGGGTCAGCACCAGCGTCTACGACATTCCGGCGCTCAGCCTGCACATCAGCGCCGTGCTGACGCACACGGCGGCCACCGGCGCCTACCGCGGCGCGGGCCGGCCCGAGGCCATCTACACCATCGAGCGCCTGATGGACGCCGCCGCGGCCGAGATGGGTCTGGACCCGGCCGAACTGCGCCGCCGCAACCTGATTCGCCCCGACCAGTTTCCCTACCGCAACCCGATGGGGCAGACCTACGACAGCGGACAGTTCGAACGCATGCTCGATCAGGGCCTGGCGCTGGCCGACTGGCAGGGCTTTGCCCAGCGGCGCGTGTTGTCCGAATCGCGCGGCCGGCTGCGCGGGCGCAGTCTCGCCACTTTTCTGGAATGGACGGGTGGCAATGCGCTGGAAGAAAACGTTCAGGTGTGCATCACGGCCGACGGTTTCGTCGAGTTGACATCGGCCACCATGGCCATGGGCCAGGGCATTGCCACCAGCTACGCGCAGCTGGCGGTGGACGTGTTCGGGGTGCCGATCGAACGCATTCGCATCCTGCAGGGCGATACCGACCGAGCCAACGGCTTTGGCAGCGCTGCGTCGCGTTCGCTCTTCACGGGCGGCGCTGCCGTGCGCGTGGCTTCGCTGGCGGCGGTGGACGCCGCCAAGCCGCTGGCTGCTGACGCGCTGGAAGCCCCGGTGGGCGATATCGAATTCCGTGCCGGGCGCTTCAACGTGGTCGGCACTGACCTGGGTATCGACCTGTTCGAACTGGCTGGCCGCCGGCCCACGTCGGTCATCGTTGCTGCCGGTGGCGCCAAGGCCAGCGCGCCCAGCTGGCCGAACGCTTGCCACGTCTGCGAAGTGGAAGTCGACCCCGCCACCGGGCAGGTCGAGGTCGTGGCCTATGCATCGGTCAACGACATCGGCCGCGTCATCAGCCCTGTCATCGTGCGCGGGCAAGTCGAAGGTGGCGCCGTGCAAGGCATCGGCCAGGCGCTGTGCGAACGCGTGGCCTACGACGCCGACAGCGGCCAGCTGCTGAGCGCCAGTTACATGGACTACGCCTTGCCGCATGTGGACGGCTTTCGCGACTTCCAGACCCGGTTCGACGAGAGCGTGCCCTGCCTGACCAACAGCCTGGGTGCGAAGGGTGTGGGTGAACTCGGCACCATCGGCGCCACGCCGGCCGTGGTGAATGCCGTTGTCGACGCCTTGCGCAGCGCCGGCCTGGGCGCAGAAGCAGCTCGCGTGCAGATGCCATTGACGAGCGAAACCGTCTGGCGCGCGCTGCAGCGCGACTTTGGTCCTGCCGTGTTTTGAGACACCATCCGCATTGGCCCCGCGCAGCGCCTGCTGCGCAAACTGGTTGGACCCACCCCTTCATGAAGAAATGGCTGTTGCTGCTTTTCGTCTGGCTGGCCGCGCCCGTCTGGGCGCAAACCCTGACGGTGGCCGTTGATACCAGCGTGGCCGCGGCCATGCCGGCGTTGGTGAAAAGCTTCGAGGCCGGCAAACCCGGTGTCAGCGTCCGTTTGCTGCCGGGAACGGCTGGCGCGCTGTTGGAACAGATAGCCCGCGGCCCGGGCATCGACGTGCTGGTCGGCTCTGACTTTGAAACCGCCGGCAACGGCTTGAGTCGCCACCTGCTTCGGCCCGACCTGCGCAGCGCCTTTGCCAGCAACACCCTGGTGCTGGCAGTGCCCGCAAGCCCGCGCGTGGCGGTGGTCCGGCTCATCGATCTTTCCCGGCCCGATGTGCTGCGCATCGCCATCGGCCGTCAGCCAAGCGTGCCGACAGGCCGCTTCGCGCGCGAGGTCATCAACGGCCAGCGCCTGTGGCCTTTGCTGCAGCGCAAGCTGGTGTTGGCCCCTGACGAAGCCGCCGTGCTGGACCTGGTGGTGACGGCCGATGTCGACGCCGGTTTCATGTACGGCAGCACAGCCGCTGCAGCCGGCAGCCGGCTGCGCGTGGTGGAGACCCTGGCCACGGCGCTGCCGCTGCGCCACTTGGCCCATGTCGCTGCCACCAGCCCGAACGTGGCTTTGGCCGAAGCCTTTGTGGCCCATCTGCGCAGCGAAGGCGCGCGCGCCGAGCTTCAGCGCCAGGGTTTCGGCCCGCCTTGAATGCGGCGCGCAATGCAGGGGCGCGCGGCACCGCAACTGTCGTGCGCACCACCCTGCTGGATGGCGATTTCCCTTGGCGGGCGCGCCGCTTGCTAACGGGAAGCCCATGGCTAAAACCCCCCTCCTAGCCCCTGCCCGAACCCAGCCCGACACCCAAGCCCGCACCGCCGACCCTGCCGCACCCAGCGGTCTGCACCGCATCGTCATCGTCGGCGGCGGCGCCGGCGGGCTTGAACTGGCCACGCGCCTGGGTGACAGCTTGGGCAAGAAAGGGCTGGCCCACGTCACCCTGATCGAGAAGGCACGGTCGCACTTCTGGAAGCCGCATCTGCACGAGATTGCCGCCGGCAGCATGGACCTGCACATGCACGCCACCGACTACCTGGCGCAGAGCCACTGGCACGGCTTCCGTTACCGCGTGGGCGAAATGGTGGGCCTGGACCGCGCGCAGCGCCTGGTGCAGGTGGGCCCGGTGGCAGACGAAGACGGCCTGGTCGTCACGCCTGGCTACACACGCGGCTACGACACGCTGGTCATTGCCGTGGGCAGCAAGACCAATGACTTCGGCACCCCGGGCGTGGCCGAGCATGCCATTTCGCTCGAGACACCGGCCGATGCCCAGCGTTTTCACCGCCGGCTGGTCAATGCCTGCCTGCGCGCGCACATGCAAACCGAAGCGCTCAGCCCGCGCCAGCTGCAGGTGGCCATCATCGGTGCTGGCGCCACCGGGGTTGAACTGGCGGCAGAGCTGCACAAGGCCACACGCACGCTGGTCAGCTACAACCTGGAAAACATCGACCCGGAGCGTGACATCCGGCTGAACCTGATCGAAGCCGGGCCGCGCATCCTGCCGGCCCTGCCCGAGCGCATTGCCGATTCAGCCACCCAGCTGCTGCGCGGGCTGGGTGTGCAGGTGCACACCGGCGCGCGCGTGACTGGGGTGACCGCCGAAGGGGTTCAGCTGGCCAGTGGGCAGCTGCTACCAGCCGAACTGGTAGTGTGGGCAGCGGGCGTGAAGGCCCCGGAATTTCTGACAGGCCTGGGGCTGGAGACGAACCGGCTGAACCAGCTGGTGGTGCTTCCCACGCTTCAAACCACGCAGGACGAGCATGTTTTCGCCATCGGAGACTGCGCCGCTGCGCCCTGGCTGGGTCAACACGGCCAGGTGCCACAGACTGTGCCACCGCGGGCGCAGGCGGCGCACCAGCAGGCTTCTCACATGCTCAGGCAGTTGCGTAGGCGCCTGCGCGGCCAGCCTTTGCGGCCCTGGCGTTACCGGGACTTCGGTTCCCTGGTGTCGCTGGGCGAATACAGCACGGTTGGCAATCTGATGGGCTCGCTGGTGGGCGGCAACCTGTGGGTTGAAGGCCTGTTTGCGCGCACCATGTATTTGTCGCTGTACAAGATGCACCAGGTGGCTCTGCACGGCTGGTGGAAGACTGCCCTGGGTTCGGCGTCGCGCTGGTTGACGCG